>JAGGYZ010000101.1 GCA_021162285.1 Candidatus Fermentibacteraceae bacterium | reverse complement strand
TGTCCAGGGCTCAGCTTAAGAAGGTGCCTGGAATCGGTCCGGTTGCCTACCAGCAGTGTGCGGGGTTTCTCCGTGTTTCAGAGGCGGCTAACCCTCTTGACGGCAGTGCTGTGCATCCTGAAAGCTACTCTGTGGTAGAGAGAATGGCGTCCGATGCAGGGACTGATGTTCAGGGGCTCATGAACCGCCGTGAAACAAGAGAGAAAATCAGACTGGACGACTATGTGTCGGAACAGCACGGGATGCCTACTCTTCGCGATATAATGCAGGAACTTGCAAGACCTGGAAGGGACCCCAGAAGTGAATTTGAAGCCTTCTCGTTTGGTAATGTATTTTCCATTGATGACCTTGAAGATGGAATGAAACTGCCGGGGCTGGTGACAAATGTTACGGATTTCGGTGCATTTGTAGACATAGGTGTACACACTGATGGTCTTGTTCATGTAAGCCAGCTCAGCCGGAAATGGATAAACCATCCGTCAGAGGTTGTCCGTGTGGGAATGAAGGTTGATGTTACCGTTACAGGTGTGGAAAAAGCAAGAAAACGGATAAGTCTATCCATGGTTCAGGGAACTCCGGAGCCCCGGTGAAGTAGAAGCACAGGAAGGGAGTTAAACAGAAAAGATGAAAGTATCTGTTTTGCTGTTGTTTCTGTTGACAGTTTCACTTGCAGCAGGAACACTTAGTGCCACTGTAGAGATAAAAAACTGCACATCCACGGAATTCTATTTTGTCTGGGTTACTGAATCCGGCAGAGAAAAGTGGATAGACATGCTGGGTCTGGCAATTCTTCCGCCGGACAGCTCTGCTGTTTTTCAGGTAACAGAGGGGTGGTACGATTTCAGGATCGAAGACTGTCAGTGGAGAACTTACTCCTTTTCCGACATTCCAATAGAAGGTGGTTCAAGCTTTCTGTGGGAGGTTTATCCTGTTCACATGGACGACAACTAGGAGCTTGTCCGAGAATAGACATTGAGTAGTAGCGCCTCACGGACGAGACGAAAAGCATGCCGATTAGAGGATAATAGCAGCGCTATTTGACGATGATTGGCGTGTTTTGCAGCCGTTCGTGTGGTGTCTAATGCCGATGTTGTATTTTCGGTCAGGCTCCTAAGTTCCTTCCAGTTCCATCCTCACGGCTGCATGCATTTCGGCAATTGCCTCTTTCAGGTGGGAGAATTCCTGGTTGATTACCTCGCCGTCACCGAATGCCACCTGAAGCAGTGCATCGTTTGCAACTCTCAGTCTTCCACTGACAACCCCAGCTAGAAAACGCAGGAAAAGAACGGCGACCTCAGGTTCCTTTGCAAGCATTGTAGAGAACTCTGTTTCTCCCATTATAAGCAGGCTTCCGCTGCATGTAGCGGTAACAGAAGCCGATCTGGTTGATCCGTCCAGGAATGACATTTCACCAAAAATGTCACCCCTTCTTAACATTGCAAGAACAAAGTCTTCACCTGCTGAATCGTCATGGACCCTGAACTGTCCACGGCTGATGATGTAGAGGTCTCGGTCCGTGCTGTTTTTGTCGATGATCGTTTCACCGGTCTGAACATTCTTGCGGCTGCAGAACCAGACAATTCTTGCAGCCAGTTCCTGTGGTATGGTTACATTCACTGAACACCGTCCAATTGTCTTAAATACTCAGGTGTTGATACACTGTCGGGATAGAAAAGCCCTGCTCTTTTTGCTTGTCGTTCAAAAGACGCCCGGGTTTTGTAGAACAGGCTGTAGGGGTTGAGGGAATCAGATCGGGCTTGTATTGCTTCCGCAATGATTGTTGCAGATGACGATTCATTGTAGGGCTGCCTGACATCTCCACCTGCTCTTCTGAGCAGTGTTCTGTATGCAATCGTTTCATTGATAATATTGTCAGCGGAACCCTCGCCGGTTTTCCACAGCAGGTAGGCGAGTTCAAAACGAATGTCCAGGCTGTCGGGATTGTTTTTTACCCCTTCTTCAAGAAAGCTCATTCCTTCTTCAACCATGCCAAGGTTTATGGCCAGATGGTAAGCTGCATCTGTGTACACATCGGTGAAGTGGGGGTCCAGCTTTGCAATCAGCCACATCTGAGGCAGGTAGTCGGTGTTTTGTGTCCAGGGAATTCCCTGATACATTGCAATGTGGTGGTAATCATCAAGCTGAAGGTACAGAACACTTGCGAAAAAGTGTTTCAGCCTCTGAAAACCCGAACCGAATATCTGAAGGTGCTGACTTGTGTCTACGGTTGCCCTGTGTGAAACAGAAGAACCTGAGACAACGGAGAGGAAAAGAAACATCAGTGCCGCTGCGGTAGCAAGAAGTTTTGTTTTCATTTTCGTTTTCTCCGTCCGGTAACAACGAAAACCGCCACGGCAAGCAAAAGAAAAATCACTGCATCCCTCAACAGCTTTCCCCATACAAAGGGTGCTGCCCATGGCTGGTTGAAAAACCACTGGGTTCCATGGTTCCGTGCACCGGTACTGTGGACATGACCTGCGTGTGATTCTTCCATGTGTTCGTCAACTGTGCTGCTGTCCTCTGCTGCTGCAAACTCCTCGTGAACATGTTCTCCACCGCCGGAAGACTCAAGAAATTCTGCAGGTGCCACTTCTTCAATATCGTAGTCTGTTCTGCACCCTGTAAAAAACACGAGAGTGACTGCGGAAAAACACATTGCAATAACACTTTTCATTTCAGATCACGCCCTCTGAACACAGCCAGAGCCAGTGACAGCATAAATGCCGAGTAGCACAGACCGTAGAAAACAGCAATCAGAAAGTAAACCGGTTCTATGGAGAAACCGTGAGCAATTGGATCTTTGATATGAAACACATCGGCGTGAGGCAGAATCATCCGTAACACACGCATCAATCCTGGCGCAGACGGGAGCAGTCCAGTGAATTCGGAAACACTCATCTGACTGACGATAAACAGCATTGTTGTCAGAGGCCAGTTCAGAGGAGGAGAAGCGAAGAAGCTGAAGAAGAAAACCGTAGACAGTAGAAACCAGCCCTCAACTATTATCAGAAGTGTTGCTGGAAGAAGGTCGCCGGGAACAGGCAGTTTGTGAAAAAGCAGTATCAGCATAAGTCCCAGACATGTTACGAGCAGTGCTGCAGCCTGCACAATGGCGGCACCGAAGAATCTGCCCAGGAGGTATTGCCATCTGGAAAGAGGGACGGCAACCAGCGGCATCAGCGTTCTCGTCTCTTTGTCACGGGGATAGAGGTTTGCCGCAAGCCCCAGAGCCAGAAGAAGAGAGCCGAGTTCAATTCCAAACAGACCGAAATCGAGAACAAACCTGCCCTGATTGGACACATCAAAGCTGGGCACAGATGCAATTCCAGCAAGCGCAATAAGGATCACAAGCAGGATTCCCCACAGTGTTCTTCTTCGAAACAGCATGTGAAGGGTCATAAGAGAAAAAGTGTATACCGCTCTCATTGTGGTTCACCCCCTCCAGTAGCTGCAAGAAAGACTTCTTCAAGCGATTTTATTGCAGCCTCCACTCTGATAATTCTGATGTTGTCTCTTCGAAGAGAGTCTATTCTGCTTTGAAGGTCTGCCTCAGGTATGATCTCTTCAACTTCTGTTCCGTCTTTTCGGCTGATAACTGTGATTCTGTAAAGGTTTTCTTCACCCAGAAGCTTTTCCATGGAGTTTTCTGCAACCAGTCTGCCTCCGGAAAGGATAACAGCTCTGTGGCAGATGGTTTCCACATCGGACAGAATATGGGATGACAGAAAAACAGAAGCACCTCTTGTGTTTTCTTCCAGAATTATCTCTCTAAACTCTTTTCTTGCAATTGGGTCAAGACCTCCTGTCGGCTCATCGAGCACCAGAAGGTCAGGGTTGGATTGAAGAGCAATTGCAAGACTCATCCGCTGCTTCATTCCCTTGGAGAATTGTTTGATTCCAGTGGTTTCCCATCTGGCCAGCCCAACTCTCGAAAGCAGTTTCTTCCAGTCATTCCAAGTACCTGAAAGACCGCGCATGGAGGCGAACATGTTCAGGTATTCCATGGGAGTGAAAGAGTTATCGTAATCGGGGTTTTCAGGGATGTATCCCAATCTTTTTCTGACCCTTGAATCCGCCGGGGCATTACCCCACAGGGAGATACTGCCTTCCGACGGCTTCAGAAGACCAAGGATACACTTGATTGTTGTGGTCTTTCCGGCACCGTTGTGACCAATAAAACCAACAATTTCGCCTTGTTTTACATTGAAGGAAATATCTGAAACTGCGTGGATAGAACCCAGTTTCCTTTTACGGGGAAACTGTTTACTGAGTTCTGTAACCTGAATGGGATGCATATCAGCCATAAATGCTCCTGTCTTTTTCTTCTGATACGACAAAATATGCCTAATTTGGAACTATTTGCAAGTGTGTTGAAGTGCTAGCCCATGTAGCCCAGTCCCTCAAGTTTTTTTCGGATGTTTTCTTCGGATTCCTCAGAGCCGGGATCAAGCTTATCAAGCTCTCTCTCTACGATATGCAGAACAAATTCTTCCACAGAAGAGTATCCACCAGCCTCAGACACTTTATCAAGCCGGATCTTCAGCTCGTTGTCAATTTTGAATTTCAATTTCGGCATTGCACACCTTTCGTCGGGAAGCAGCTAGACTTTTACCTTGAACACGACTGCCCCAATAATTGCCCATACGCTGGAAAAAACAAGGAACACTGCAAACCAGCTCCATCTTCCACCAAAAATATTATAACGGGTTTCCTGGATAGTTGAACGCACACCTGCAGTACCGTGTTCGAGAACCCCGTTCCACGGGCGAAACAGAGATTGAATTATGCCGCTTTTCTCCGCACCTCTCACCATGATTGATCCCGACTGCCCTGCAGTGCCCAGTCGGATACCCATCTCTGAAAAAACAAACAAACCGCCGGTTCCTGTAAACGAAAAACTCTGTTCCAGAGAGTCTGGAATGGTTACAACAGGGGAGATCACAACACCGTATTCCGGAGATGCTGTTCCAGCCGATGGTATGGAGTCTTTCCACAACACGGTAACAGTTGCCCTGTGGCCGGCATCAAGAGGTTCCCGTGAGTATCTGGCATCCAGCTGAGCCGCAGTTACAAGAAACGGTATTGTGATTATCAGCATGGGCTTCAACAGATGCCACAGGTAGACAAAATTGTCTGTGATCAGTGAAAAGGCCAGTTTTATCACAGTAAGGGGGCTTTCCAGAAAAAGCAGCATACCCAGTGCCCGAGAGCCCATCTTCCTTCTTAACTTTGAGATTGCCTGCTGATTCGATGTTTTTTTAAAAACGAGAATCATCATGATTCCCGAAAGAGCACTTATCCACATAAGACCCCAGAGGGGATCCAGTGATCTGAACGGAAACAGCAGAATATCGAACAGGGTGTTCACGAAACACCATCCTCTTCGGTGAGTATTGCGTTAATCACTGAACCCATTCCGGTGAGAGTAGGGCTTTTCGGCATGTTTTTAATGGAGGAAACAAGGGACCCTGGACACACATCAGGTGAGACGCAGTGAGTTCCGCTCCAGGGGTCCATGTTGTCACTTATTACATCTTCAGGAAATGCGCCCAGTGTTGTCTCCCAGCTTGCCCTGTATCCATGCGAGTAACCCACAACCATATCCGGAGCCCATGGCGGCATCTGAAATCCCGGGTAAAGGTCTTCCAGAATAAACAGGTGTTTTACAGGTTTCTGCCCTGTGAGCGGGTCAACAGCAGCTTCAAGAGAAGACTTCAGGTTCTCCATGAGGTTTCTCTTGTCTGAAAGGGTGATTACTCCGTTTTTTTCCCGTCCTGCCTGATTGATGTAGAGTCCGTTAAGACCAAGACCGTAAGCGCCTGTTCTGCTCCAGTCCAGACATGCGTACATATCGTTGTTCCGCTGGTGTGGTGATGAGATGCTTGCGAAACCTTCGGCAGCAAGAAAACTGTTGAGGTTGAAACTCCTGCGGAAAGGAGCAAATCCGTGATCGGAAAGCAGTATGATCTCTGTTCTGTCGTCCAGCAGCTTCATTGCTTCACCAACAGCTGTGTCTATTTTCGAGTACAGATCGGCAATAACTCCGGAAAACCTGGGTTCCGTTGCAGAGAACAGCGGGCTTGCAGGATCCATGGAACGGTAGAACATGTGAACATTCAGATCAAGGCTTGCGAAGTAGAAGAAAAGCAGCCCTTCCCTGTAGTTGGAAAGAGCCGAGTGGAACAGACTCATTCTCTCCTCAAGAATAATGTCTGCCTGTGACAGGTAGTCGTCATCGTTGAAAATTCCTCTGGAAAGAGCTTTTGTGTCTGCCGGGAATCCCTGTGTGTAAAACAGGCCGTTTTCCTCTGCAAGATCCCGCGCGTACCAGTCCGGGCTGGAAATGGGAAGCGCGGGGTTCTCGGGGTCGAGGTTCAGAGGTGACAGGTAGAGTTTAAACTTTGGTGAAGCCTCTTTCAGGTAGAATCTGCCTATGGCATGGACTGTTGAGAGTGGCCCAAGAGCATGGAAGCTGAAGCGTATCCACGGGCTCCACTGCTTCTCTCCGATAACAACTGAGTTGTCTCCTGTATCGATTCTTACCGCTTTGGATTCTCTGTCTATCCAGACTTTTGCTTCAACTGTCATCGTTGGACTGTTTTCTATGAGTGAATTCGCCGGGCCGTCTATACGGCAGGTGTAACAACCGTCACCGTAGTCCCTCACTGGTATAACAACCCCTCCGCCGGTGTCATCGGAAATTGATCCCGGATCATCTGTGAAAAAGGTAAAGCTTCCCTGTGTTCCTCTAACATCCGGAGTTCCAAGTCCGGAGAGGAACAGACCATTTTTGTCGGGGTCCGGGGGAGGAAAGTCGACCGGGAGTTTGATCATTGTTACCGGTATTCCCTTGTCCAGAAGGGTGTTCCAGAACGGAGTTCCCTGTCTCAGCAGGTTTACTCCTCCACCTGAAACAGGAAGCCGCAGTTTTCCGATGTTCAGTGTGGAATCCGGTGGCGACACTTCCGAAATAGAGAGGAACGGCTGCATTGTTTCAGGATCTCTGTGCACAAAGTCAAAGATACCGTGAACCGGCGGCGGTGCTCCTGTGATGAAGTTGGACCATGCAACAGGGCTCTGAGGAGGAGTTGATGTTCCGAGGCTGCTGAAACTGCCCATTTCCACAAGCCTTCTGGTGTTGGGCATAAAACCCTGCTCCATAAAACTTCGAACAAGATTGGGATCCATGCCGTCTACACCCAGAACGATAAGTCTTTTGCCGGATCTGCTTTTACCGCAACCGGCGGAGAGAGCTGCTAAAGCAGCAGGTGTAAGCATGGCGTTCTTCAGAAAATCTCTTCTGTTCACAGGGTTCTCCCGTCCATATAACCAGGTGGTTTAACACCGAGCATACTGAGAACTGTTGGTGCAACATCAACAATGGAAGGGGATTCTGTCCTGTGTTTCCAGCTGGTGAAGAGAACTCCCTTCACCAGGTCTGAGTCATGACAGTGGTCTCCGTTCCAGTGCCTGTTGTTGGGGTACAGAGCCTGAGATCCAACACCTCCGGTAACACATCCCCAGTCTGCTCTGTATCCGGTGTCTGTTCCGGGGATAATATCCGGGCTTCTGTCGATGTAGCCGCCGGAGTAGATATCTCTGGCGAATTTTACCGATCGGATAACCTTTGTATCACCGTCCATAAGCGTGAGAAGTTTGTCTTTGATTTCCTTCATAAGTGTTTCTGCTTTTTCTGCTTCAACAATTCCTTTGCCTTCTCTTCCACGGATATTCAGGTTTATACCGGAAAGACCCATTGCATAGGCTACTGTTTTTGACCAGTCTACACCATGGAAAGACTCGTTTACGGTTTCTACTCCGTCTTCAAGTACCATGAAACCATTGTCTACCAGCCACCTGTTGAAGTCAATACATGTGTGAAATGAGGTGAACCCGTGATCAGAAAGAACGATAAGACGATGGTTGTTTTTCATTCTGTCAAGTGTATCTCCAACCAGCCTGTCCATTTCAAGGTACATCTGGTGGATAACACTGCCCGGTTCGGTTCCGCTGCCCCAGAACATGTGCTGTATTCTGTCTGAGGTATCAAAGACGCATACAGTCAACCCGTCTTTACCTCTGGTGAGGGCATCGGTAAACATTCTTTTTCTTTCTCCATAGTATGCCCAGGCCATACTGAGAAAGCTTTTCTCATCAAGATGTCCATTTGAGAGCGCCCATGTATCTTCAGCAAGACCAAGTGTTGCGAACTGACCTATTGCACCTGCCAGATACCTGGAATAGTGAACCGGGTGGGAGAGGGGAACAACCGGGCTTGACGGATCAACATGAAGGGCTGTGCAGTAGATGAAAGGACCTTCTGTAATCCTGAATCTGGCAATACCTCTTATTTTCGTTCTTCCAGCCATGTAGGTAACTGTAAGCCATTCGGAAAGTTCGTCTGTATTAACCTTTAATTTTTCTCCACCGGAGAGCACCGTCCATTTACCGCTGCCCTTGTCGTGGAACAGAATGTCCGCCGGGTCACAGTCCTCAGGGCCGGGTACAGAGGCTTTCCACCAGTCTTTTTCCTGCTTTGAAAGTGTGCGGCCGATACCTCCAGTGAAACTGCGCTCAGTTCCCTCCGGTGCCATGACGGTATAGCTTCCCTGGGTTCCCCTCAGATCGGGTACACACATTCCGCTGAGAAGTCTTCCGTCCAGAGGCTCCGGGGGATAGGTTATTGGAACGCGCAGAACTGTGGATCTTATGCCGTATCTGCCCAGTAAAGACCAGAATGGTTTGCTCATACGCATAAGGGTGGATGACACCTGTTTCTTCCTTATACCCAGAAAGTTTTTCTTCTGAAAGGTTTTTGTTTTTACGGAACTCAGTACAGCCAGATACCGTTTTCTGTCTGCAGAAAGAAAATCAAAGATTCCGTGTTTCCCGGGATTCACCCCGGTTTGAAAACTTGACCAGGCAACAGGTGAAACACCTGGTGTTGTGGTTTTCATCCTGTGGTATGTGCCGGTATCTGCAAGTTTTTTCAGGTTTGGGAGATCTCCGTTTGCCCAGTATTTTTCCACCAGGAGGGGAGACAGACCATCCAGTCCTAGAATTACCACTTTGCCGCACTCCGGTTTAAGAGGGCGTCTGGTCCTTTTCAGGAACCTTACAAGAACCATTATCGGCCAGAAAAGGAAAGAAAGCATGGAAACGGCCACGGCGTTCACAAAAACAACAAACGAAGTGAGAATTCCAAACCCTGCTCCCGGACCTATATAGCCGTAGGCAAGGGAAGGAACTATCAGCAGACCAATGATCAGCATCAGTTTCAGAAGCAGTCCTCCCGTCACGGGTAAAAAGCAATTATACTCTCGAATCTAACACAGGCGAAAAAAATAGTTCCACAAATGGAGGAGACATGAAGAAGTTACTTGTTTTGTCTGCAGTTGTTCTGTTGGCTGGCTGCGGTGGGTCGAAAATACAGATTAACAATGGTACAGGAATGGATCTAGATTCTGTCACGCTGAATATTGCAGGAAATACTGAAACATGGTACAATGTTGAAGCGAACAAGTCTTTTGGTTCGAATATGCCACTGCCGGACAGTGCAGTAGCCATCCAGCTGGAGTGGGAAAGTGCCGGAGATCAGTGGAACATGGAGTACGTAACAATCGATTCAGCGAGCCGGGCAAAAACGGTAAGTATTCTGTTTGCTGTTGAAGAAATGAGCGTGAACTACTCTTTCTAGTTCAACTTTTCATGCCTGCTGGCAGATCCGCCTCTGCTTTGTGGTACCTGCTATATTCCACCATAGCCATATGACAATGTGCGGTGTAAATCAGCATATTCCCGGTTCAACATAGAACCGGGAGAACTTATGAATACAATGATCGCAGGGATTGATATAGGCTCCGTAGCTATAAAAGTAGCATTTCTCCACAACAGAAAAATAGTTCAAACTATCTACCGCAGACATCAGGGGAAACCCATGAAAGCTCTGCTTGAACTGTTTGTGGAACGTCCCGAACTGGACAGCACTCCCGTTGTCTTAACCGGCTCCAGTTCGCAGAGAATAGCCATATTCGCCGGTGTGGAGACGGTCAACGAAGTGGTTGCTCTTTCAGCTTCAGTTTCAGAGTACCTGCCCCACGCCGGCTCGGTAATAGAGATGGGCGGTCAGGATTCGAAGCTTCTTCTGATGCGAAGTGATGCATCCGGCGATACAGTGATGGATGAGTTTTCAATGAATTCTATCTGTGCTGCAGGTACAGGTTCGTTTCTTGATCAGCAGGCAGGTAGACTGGGGCTTACACCTGAGGAGATGGGTGATCTTGCCGTTACATGCGAAGCTCCTCCCAGAATAGCAGGCAGGTGCAGTGTGTTTGCCAAGAGCGACATGATACACCTTCAGCAGGTCGGTGCCACCGTGGCGGAGATTGTAAGCGGCCTGTGTTTTGCAGTTGCAAGAAATTTCAGAAGTGTTATTGCCGCAGGGAGACGGTTCAGGTATCCGGTTGCCTTTGTAGGCGGAGTTGCCTCCAACAGCGGTATGGTAAAAGCTTTTCAGAGTGTTCTTGACGGTGAAGTTATCGTTCCTGAGCACTTCAATGTGCTCACTGCAGCCGGTGCTGCCCTTTCCAGGAAACCTGCCGTACTCAGAACACAGCAGATCAGAGAACTCATAAATTCAATTGGAACTGAAATAGAAACTCTTCCATCTCTGATACCCTACTCCCTTGGAACTGCCGATTTTACCGTAACGAATGAGATACCGGAAGGGGGTATCTATCTGGGTATTGATGTGGGCTCGATAAGTACCAATCTGGCTGCTGTGTCACCAGACGGTACTGTTGTTGACCGTTTGTATCTGAGAACTGCAGGAAAGCCCCTTGAGGCTGTTAAAAACGGGCTGAGGGAACTTGGTCCAAGGTTGAAATCGATACAGGTTTTAGGTGCAGGTGTTACAGGCAGCGGAAGGTATATGACCGGCGACTTCGTCGGGGCTGATGTTGTCAGGAATGAAATTTCGGCACAGGCAAGAGCCGCAATTGAGATCGATCCCGAAGTAGACACGGTATTTGAAATAGGTGGACAGGATTCCAAGTATATCTCCATTGAAAACGGGCGGGTGGTTGACTTTGAAATGAACAAAGTCTGCGCCGCCGGTACAGGTTCTTTTCTTGAAGAACAGGCAGAGAAACTGGGAATTAAGATAGAAGATTTCGGTTCCATTGCCCTGTCAACCAGCGCCCCGTGCAGGCTTGGCGAACGGTGTACAGTGTTTATGGAAAGTGATGTGGTTTCACATCAGGCAGTAAGTACACCAATTCAGCAGATAACCTCCGGGCTCTGCTATTCAATAGTTAAGAACTACCTTCACCGTGTTGTTGGTGAGAGAAAGATAGGGAAAAAGATATTTTTCCAGGGTGGAACGGCACACAACCGAGGTGTAGTGGCGGCTTTCAATGCAGTTCTTGGTCAGGGGAGAGAGGTTATTCTTCCCCCGCATCACGATGTAACAGGTGCCATTGGTGTGGCTCTGATGGCCAGAGATGCAATGAAGGATGGAAGAAAAACATCTTTTCGTGGCTGGAGTCTTTCCGAAAACAGCTACACCCAGGATTCTTTTATCTGCAGATCATGTTCTAACAACTGCGAAATACACAGGGTTATCCTGGCAGATGGCACAAAGCTGTTCTACGGCGGCAGGTGCGAAAAGTATGAGACCGGCTCCATGCAGACCATAGCAGGCGGAGAGAATCTCTTCCTTGAAAGGGTAGAGAATGTCTTCAAGTATTCTGGCAGGGAATGGGGCAATGGGCCTGTTGTAGGAATATCGAGGTCCCTGTGGTTCTGGGAACTTTTCCCGTTCTTCGGAACATTTTTCAGATCAATGGGTTGCCGGGTGGTAGTGAGCGGTGAATCCACTTCTGCCACCGTTCATTCCGGAGTGGAGAGTGTCGCTGCGGAAACCTGCTTCCCAGTGAAAATTGCCCACGGTCATGTGATGGAGCTGCTTGAAAAAGGTGTGGAAATTCTGTTTCTTCCATCAATTCTAAGAAACAAACCCCAGGGAGATTTTACTGAATCCTACAACTGTCCCTATATCCAGGGTTCTCCATACATTCTTGATGCCGGGCTTGTTCTGAATCAGATGAAGAATGTAAAAGTTCTGAAACCGGTTCTGGACTTTGCCCTTCCCGGTGACGAGTGGATGAGTGCGCTGATACAGACAGCGGTGGAACTGGGGTTCAGTACGGCTGACGCAAAAGCAGCGCTCAAAGAAGCGCAGGATGCACAGGACAGATTTGTAGAGGCAAACACCAGGCGTGGCAGGCAGGCCATAGAAAACCTCAACGGACGCAGAGGTTTTGTGGTGGTCAGCAGACCATACAACGGTTCGGACCCTGTGGTGAACACCGATCTTCCGGCAAAACTGGCTAAACTTGGAGGAGTTGTCATTCCTCTCGATATGCTGCCCATATCCATGGAAAGAGCTGCAGAAAGCTACAACAATATGTACTGGCACTACGGTCAGAGAATACTTGCCGGCGGCATAGTTATAAGAGAGAATGAGAACCTGCACGCTGTTTATCTCAGTAACTTCGGCTGCGGCCCGGATTCCTTTATAGAGCATTCATTTAGAGAAATCATGGGTGAAAAACCCTACCTTTCCATTGAAATAGATGAGCATGCTGCCGATGCCGGTGTTATTACAAGGTGTGAAGCATTTCTTGATGCTCTGGATGGAGCGGGAAACCTGGGGACGCAGGAATACCAGCCCCCTCCCCGGGAACAGCAGGATGTAACCGGAAGAACTCTCTGGATTCCCCTGATGAGCGAGGCAAGCTATCTGGCCGCAGCTGCAGTCAGGAACCGTGGGATTGATGCAAAGGTAATGCCACCCACAACATCGGACGCTGTTGCCCTTGGCAGAACGGTTACAACTGGAAGAGAATGCTATCCTGCAATAATTACAGTTGGTAACATGCTTAAGATACTGGAAACGGATAAACCTGAAAAAACGGCGTTTTTCATGGCAACTGCATCAGGCCCGTGCAGGTTTGGGCAGTACTGCACTTTTCAGAGGCAGGTACTGGAGAAAAACGGGTTTGAAGGTGTTCCTGTTCTTACTGCAACTTCAAGTGATTCGTATTCAAGCATTCCGGGACTGGGTTCAAGAAAGTTCCAGAAGGATCTTCTTCAGAGTCTTGCAGCAGCCGATATACTCAAGAGGGCTCTTTTAAGAGTTCGGCCGTATGAGGTAACTCCGGGAAGTGCAGACCGTCTATTCAAGAAGTGGTTGTCCGACTTTGAGGATACCCTTGAAAAAGGAGCCTCACTGGCTGGCAGAGCAAAAAAAGCTGCAGTCGAGTTTGAGAAGTTTCCCCTTCGGGATATTGCAAGAAAACCCCTTGTAGCCGTGTTTGGCGAGATATATGTTAGAAACGATGACTATGCCAATGACAACACCATAGACAGGCTGGAAGCTATGGGTGCGGAAGTTATCTACACCCCTCTCACAGAGTGGTTTGACTATGTTAACCACAGTTTTATCGAGAAATCGAAGCAGAACGGAAAGACAGCGTCGGTTATCAAGGGGAAAACCATCAGCATGGTAATTACAAAAGTAAAAAGAGCTGTGGAAAAACCATTTGACAGCCTTCTTCGCGGTACACCGCATGTTTCTGCATCACAGGTAATGAAGGCTTCCACACCATATATGGCGGAAAACATAGGGGGAGAAGCGGTTCTCAGCATAGGTGCACCACTTGCACTTCTTGAGCATGGCGGTATAGATGGAGCGGTTAACATATATCCGTTCAACTGCCTGCCTGGTACTGTTGTCTCTGCTGTTTCGAGAAGGATAAAGCGCGATAAACCGGGGCTTCCATGGTTGAATCTGGCTTTTGACGGTCAGGAGGATACAGACAACACCTCACGGTTTGAGGCATTCATGGATCAGGTCCGCAGGCTTCATTACGGAAAGACCGGAGAACAGAACAGGAGTGAGAAATGAACAGTGAAATCAAACAACTGATCTCCTTTCTGCAGAACAGTCCAACAGCTGCCCACTGTGTGGAGGCTTCTGTGGAACTTCTTAATAAAAATGGGTTCAGGCGGATATTCATGGATGAAGAATGGAAGCTGAACAGCGGTGAAAAGTGTATGGTTGTAGATTCCGATTCCACAGTTGCTGCTTTCATCGTCGGGAAAAAGCCGGCAGCAGATACCGGTTTCAGAATTATTGGAACACACACTGATGCACCTGGATTTCGTCTTAAACCCGAACCGTATGCCTACAGTGAAGGTCTGTCAACGCTTGGTGTGGAGATATACGGCGGTCCCACAGTGGCAACATGGTTTGATCGGGATCTGGGGCTTGCCGGAAGCGTTTCTTGTATGGAGAACGGCTGTCTCACAACAAAGCATTACAGAATAAACAGCCCTGTACTCAGATTTCCATCTCCGGCGATTCACCTGAACCGCAACGCGAACAAAGACGGGTTCAAGGCAAATGCGGAGAATCAGCTGCTTCTGGTATTTGGAGAAGATAAAGACGACTATGATTCTTTGAAACAAATGGTTGCCGCCTCAGCCGGAATCAGTGTCGAACAGATAATAGACTTCTCCGGAGAAGTGTTCGATGTGCAGCCCCCGGCACTTAACGGTATAAAGGAGAATTTTCTTGTTTCGGCAGGCATAGACAACAGGAGTAGTACGCATGCTGCACTGGCTGCTTTAATTGAAGCGCAGGAACCGGATTCAACTGCAGTTGTATTCCTCTTTGACAATGAGGAAATTGGTTCCAAAACCGTTAACGGAGCAGCTTCTCCCTTCATGGAAAGAGTGCTTGAACGTGTTTCGGGCACCAGAGAGCAGTTTTTCAGAGCATGCAGCCGCAGCATTAATGTAAGTGCTGACTGCGTTCATGCAGTTCACCCCGGATGGGCTGACAAGCACAGCAAACTCTCCAAACCAGAACTCAACAAAGGCCCTGCCATAAAGATGTCTGCAGGAGGTAGTTATGCTTCTTCTGCCAGAACATCAGCATACTTTTTAAAGTGTGCCGAGCTTGCAGAAAGCCCTGTTCAGAAATTTGTCTCAAGGGCAGATGCTAAAAGTGGAGGAACACTTGGTCCCATTGCGGCTACCGGAACAGGTATTCCTACAGTTGATGTTGGTAATCCCATGCTGTCAATGCATTCGTGCAGAGAGATGTCGGGAACTGTAGATCACCGGAACATGATAAACTGTATGAAGGTTCACCTGGAAGGCAGTATCGCTATTTTCTAAGGTATTCATTTGGAAGGGAACACAATGCCAGGAAAAGTAGATGTGGTGATTATCGGTTCCGGAACTGCAGGACTGTCTGCGCTGGGGCAGGTAAGAAAGAGAACAGACAACTTTGTAATAATCAACGATGGCCCTTACGGAACCACCTGCGCCAGAGTTGGCTGCATGCCTTCCAAAATGCTGATTGAGGCTGCAGATGTATTTCACAAACGGCTGTT
Source organism: Candidatus Fermentibacteraceae bacterium (assembly GCA_021162285.1). Classification (GTDB taxonomy): domain Bacteria; phylum Fermentibacterota; class Fermentibacteria; order Fermentibacterales; family JCC-6; genus Sabulitectum. The sequence goes on along the minus strand of JAGGYZ010000101.1, from coordinate 3,289 downwards.
GTATAAAGAGATGGGTTTCAGGCTTTCCGGAACTGTAGAGGTTGACGGCAAGGCGGTTCTGGAGAGAGTTAGAAAGCTGCGTGACAAGCTGGTTAAAGATACCAACAGGGCAACCATCAGACTGGAACAGCATAAAAATATTCCCGGAAGAGCCAGAATTCTTGCCCCGGATCTTGTGGAAGTTAACGGAAAGCAGATAAAAACCGGAGCTATGATAATTGCAACAGGTTCAACACCCATTGTTCCCGAACAGTGGAAAAAATTCGGTGACAGAATTGTAACCAACTCAACGCTGTTTGAAATGCAGAATTTGCCGGAGACTATGGCTGCAGTAGGTCTGGGTTCCATCGGTCTGGAAATCTCCCAGGCTTTGAGCCGTCTTGGAGTAAAAATTACCGGATTTGACGCATTGAACACCGTAGGCGGAATCACTGACCCTGAAGTTGCAGAAGCTGCAATAGAAATAATAGGGGAAGAGTTTCCCATTCATCTGGAAAGCAGGGTGACTCTGGAAGAAGGCACATCAGGCAGAGTTCTGGTTCGATCAGATGACATTGAAGTGCAGGTGGACAAAGTTCTTGTTGCCGTGGGCAGAAAACCGAATACTGAAGGCCTGGCACTGGAAAATCTTGGTGTTCCTCTCAACAGTATGGGTATTCCCGAATTTAACCAGCACACAATGCAGGTGGGAGACCTCCCGGTGTTTATTGCCGGGGATGTAAACATGAGAGCACAGTTTCTTGCAGAAGCGGCTGATGATGGACACATAGCCGGATACAACAGTGTAAAAGACGATGTGTACGCTTTTTGCCGGAGAACCCCTATTGGCGTAGTGTTTACCCATCCAAACATTGCAGCAGTAGGGGAAAGGTACTCCAGTCTTGATCAGAGTGGAGTTGTCATGGGCAGTATGGACTACAGAGTACAGACCAGGGCAATGACAGCCATGAGAAACAGGGGGCTCCTGAGAGTTTACGCAGACAAAAGCTCCGGAAAACTGCTCGGCGCGGAAATGGCCGTTCCAGATGGAGAGCACATTGCTCACCTTGTTTCATGGGCCATACAGAGAGAACTTACAGTGTTTGAAACAATGGAGCTGAACTTCTACCATCCGGTGATGGAAGAGGGCTTGAGAAGTGCTTTGAGAAGAGCCGCCCGTAAAGTTGCAAAAAGGGAATCTGCTCCTGAAGTTCCACTGTGTTGATGGCGTTTGTCAGAGTACATCAGAAACGCAACATCTGTACAGAGTGATGTTGCCAGCCACCTGTTGCAACACTATAGTACAACACGGTGTTTTTCCGCATATGTGTTCTGTTAACAGTGTTTTAATACCGGAATAAGAGGCCGGTAGCAGTTGTGAAACAGTGCAAGGAAGGAAAAAATGGAAGGTATCTTGCGCCATCCTCTGATTCTTGCTGTTGTTGTGATTGTTTCGGTTTCATTAGCTCAGCCCGAGTTACTTACGGATTCACTTTCCACATCGCTCGGGGATTTTGCTTTGTTTTCAGGGGGCAGAATAGTTTTCGTCAATACAAAGGGAACGCTCAGTTCTGTCAGTATCAATAATCCGCTGACTATCAGTGATTTTCTAATTGACTGGACTCCGGCCGGTGATGGCTGGAAAGGTCCCTGGGAAATCAGAATGCTTAAAACAAGCCCTGACGGTAACCTGCTTCTGATTGCTCTAAAGGTTCTCATGCCGGACAGTCTTCCTGCAGCCGGTGTTCCAATGCCTGATCCGGTCGTGCTTCTTGTTTGCGATTCTGAGGGCAGTAACCCCAGCGCAGTCGGGGTTACATACGATTCTGATGAACCTCTGTGTTTTGACTTTACCCGGGATTCCAGGCTTGTGTACGGTGCCCGTTTTCTGAACTGTCTTCCCGACCCGGAGTCTTACTTCTCTCTGTATCTGGGTGATGAAAGCAGTTCACTGCGTCCCTTTGATGTTGTAGATCTTGAAGAGGGGGCAAGATTCAGCTCAAACGGCATAGTGGGATCGTACATTCTGTGTAATCCATGGTCTGACCTGATTGCAGCTGGAAACGACCCGTTGACAACAATAGCTGATATGTCAGCGTTCTCCGTCATTTTTGAAGACTCTTCACTGACTTCTCCTGTAATTGAGCAATGGGTGGCACCTGATGCCGGGCTGGCATGGAGGGATTCTATTCAGATAGTGAGATTCTCAGACGGAACAGTATACGAGAATCCCGGAGATCCCGTTGATGTTCTGTGTCGATTGTCTGACGGCAGTTTTGTTTTCTCAACAGACGGAGGGGAAACCATAAACACAGGCAGAATAAACTGGTCGACCTTTGCTTTGGAAGATTCTTCACAGCTTTCAGAGCTGGCCGGCTATCTAACTCCCGGACACCGGGTTTTTGCACGGAACAATACTCCTGCCATTGTTTTCAGTGCCGGTAGAGGATTGTATTACTACCAGTTGCCGTAGGTAACCTTTTAAACCTGTGCAATAATTATCCTGTCATTCCGTCTGCATTACAGAAGGCGGGTGAACAATGACTTCAGGAGAAAATTCAGTAGTGTCGGATTTCTGGGAAAACAACTACCGTAAGATGGTTGGTTTTGTCAGAGCAAAACTTGATGACACATCGCACATGGACTGTGAAGACATCGTTCAGGATGTTGTTCTGAAGCTTCTTGACAGACCCGATCTCACCAGACCTGTAAAAGATCTTACAGGATATATCTTTCGTGCTCTGCGCAACAGGATTGTTGACGAATACAGAAAACCGCGCTTTCAGACCAGTTCACTGGATGAAGAAAACCTGAATAATCTCTCTCTTCATGACATTATCCCGGATATAAGTTACGAACCGGAAGGTTCTTACGAAAGAGAGCAGATAAGAAATCAAATATACGAAGCAATAAATTCACTGCCACCAGATCAGAGACAGGTGATAATAGAAACGGAGTTTAACGAACTGTCTTTCAGAGAACTGGGGAAGCGGCTGCAGATACCAGTCGGAACACTGCTCGCACGAAAACACCGGGGATTGAAAACTGTACAGCGAAATCTGAAGCATATTCACATAAAGGAGGAGAACAATGCATACAATTAACGCGAAAATAAACGGACTGAGTATGAAGGGGGGGGCATTTGCAAAGATCATGAAGATAACAGGCTTTGTTTTACTGGGGCTTGTGGTAGTTGTCGCACTTGCTGCGGTATTCGGTTTTGCAGTTCAGTGGTTGTGGAACACGCTTATGCCGGAAGTATTTAACCTTCCAGAGGTCAGCTACTGGCAGGCCGTCGGTCTTGTTGTTC
>JAGGYZ010000108.1 GCA_021162285.1 Candidatus Fermentibacteraceae bacterium | reverse complement strand
TTGCCCACCCTTTCTACTTTTCAGGTGAAGACCTTTCACCGGAAGAGTGGAAAGACACTGTTAAGAGGGTAATGCTTATTGAGGGCAGGAACGGCAGCCGGGCAGTGTGGGAGAACCTTGCTTCTGTTCAGATGTCAGAACTCATCAGAGGAGACGGTTTCAGAGGATTCACCGCCGGCAGCGATGACCACTGCGGCAGGTTTGCAGGCCTTACATGGACGGCAGCCGAGTCAGACGGTTCATACAGAGATTTCCTTGAAAAGGTTTCACACGGTGAGGGCAAACTGTACGGCGACCACGGCAGTGCAGTAAGGTCAGCATACGCGGTGTATTCCATCGCGTACTCATTCTACAGAGACCGCCTGATGTCTAAGAGTGTACCAACTGCGGCAACCATTGCAGTTGATAACTTCCTGAGCCCGATTTCGCCGGATGGTCCGGAAGAGCCTACACTGTGGCACAAAGCCGACTTTCTGTTCCACCATGTTCTTAAAAAAGCCAGGGGAAACAGCTCCGATCTGGAGAGCTTCCTTGCTGATGAACTTATTGAAATAGGCAAAGACCTCAACCTTCGCAAAGGCAGCCCGGAGCTTGAAAAAGAGGGTATAGAGGAAAGAACATTTGAAATCCTCAACAGGCTCACCAACAGCCTGTTAAGACGTTCATCAGAGCTTCTGGCCACAAGACTGAGCACCGGCAAGATTCTTGAAGCCCTCGAGGCATTCACGGCCACGATTCCGATTATGCTTCTTAACATTCCCTTCCCTGTAACCTACATGGACAGAAAAAGAGGCCGGGATCAGGTAAACAGAATCTGCCGTGAACTTGGTGCGGAATCTCCAGCAGCCCGAAGGTCAGGCAAAAGAGCGTGGGTTACAGACACAATAACAGACTTGAACGGAGTTTCAAGAACTATTCAGAAATTCGGAATGCTCTCCGTTAAATCAAATCACCAGCTCGCCATACTTGCATGTCAGGAAAAGGCTGTTTCATTTCCGGGATGGGTGGTTAATTTCAAGCCTATCAAGGAATTCAGCCTTCCGGATTACCCTACGAAGAAGTTTTCGATACCGCCATTTCTTGAAATGCTGAGATTCTTTGAAGAGAATGACTTCGAGCTTATCTACATTTCAACTCCAGGTCCTCTGGGTTTTGCCGCACTGGGTATTGCAAAACTGCTTGGCGTACCCACCGTTTCCATTTACCACACAGACTGGCCCAGACATGCAAACGACATTGTGGAAGATTCCCGTATAGCAGACATGATAAGTGCCGGAACTGGCTGGGTATACTCGCTTTCCGAGATCGTTATGGTTCCAAGCAGGTTCTACATGGATGACCTTGAAGCCCTCGGTGTATCAAGGTCAAAAATGGCAGCTTTCCCCAGGGGAACAGACCACAAGGCATTCTCTCCTGCATGGAAAACGGAGAACTTCATGGCACGATTTGGAGGCAGCAGAGATTCTCTTAAACTTCTGTACACAGGCAGAATTTCCAGGGAAAAGGATCTTGATGTTCTGGCAGACGCCTTTCTGAAGGTAAGAAAACAGTTCAAAAATGTTGAACTCTTCCTTGCGGGAGACGGCCCTTACATACGCGAACTTGGGAAAATGCTGCTTGGACACGGCGGCTATTTCTGCGGAACTCTTTCCGGGGAAGACTTTTCCAGAGTGTGCGCATCGTGTGATATCTATGTTTTCCCTTCAACAAAAGACACCTACGGCAATTCAGTTCTGGAAGCCCAGGCATCAGGGATACCATGCGTTGTTACAGACAAAGGCGGCCCCCAGGAGATTATTATTCCCGGTGAAACAGGAATTGTGTGCAGAGGGCTGGATTCATCAAGCCTTGCCGAAGCAATCCTGACTCTCCTGAAAGATGAGAATTTAAGAACATCCATGGGGAAGAAGGCCAGGCTGAGAGGTTTGGAACACGACTGGGACGAAGCCTTTGAAACCATCTGGAAAGAGGGAAACCGGGTTCTTAAGTAAAAACTCCGCCGGTTTGGCAGCAATAACCAGTTTCTCATAGATGGAAATAAAAAATGGTCGGGGCGACTGGATTCGAACCAGCGACCCCCTGCTCCCAAAGCAGGTGCGCTACCGAACTGCGCCACACCCCGACCGCAGCCCGATTCTACACAATTACGACACCGTGTGGCAAGGTTGACTATGATTGCCCAGTACATGATAGTTGCACATCCCCGCATAAGTATTTTGTGTTAAACCCTGAAGGGACAGCAAATTGAAATATTCGTTCATACTGATTCTTGTTGTTGCCTCTGCCGCTGTGGCAGAATGGAATTCTGTGATCGTACCTGAGGTTACCAGGATCGATATGGACTTCTTTAACGACAACGGTTACGACATAGAAGCCGTTTTCCGGCCATCAAAAGTGCGTCTTTACGTAAACGAGGAACAGGAAACAACTCTTCACAACATGGGGTACAGAGTTTACAGGGAAGAAACACCTGATCCTGTTGTCGCTTACCCGACTATAACAGAGATCTATGCTTCACTGAATGCAGTTGTCAGCAGTCATCCCGACATTGCCAGAATACAGCAGTACGGTACTTCAGTACAGGGAAGAGAATTGTATGCAGTGATCGTAAGTGACAATGTGAACGATGATGAGGCGGAACCTGAGATAAGAATAACCGCCAACATTCACGGAGACGAGCCAACAGCGGGCATGAGCGCACTTAACTTTCTTCAAGTGCTTACAGACAACTACGGAACAAGCGATATGTGTACCTATGTTGTAGACAACTCTGAGCTGTGGGTGATCTGCATTGTTAATCCCGATGGTTACGTAAACGGCACCAGATACAACGCTGGCGGCGTAGACCTGAACCGTGACTTCAGCTACATGAATACGTCAGCTTACTGGCAGGGCCCTGAAAGTGTCGCGATCCGGGATATTACAATGCAGGACTGGCCTGCACAGAACAACTACATCAACAACTTCGCCACAGGCTTGTCATTCCACAGCGGCGCAGAGTGTTTTAACGCTGTGTGGAACTACAGTACCTCTGCTGTCATCCAGGATCTTGAGTTTGTAACTGCACAGGGTAATGCCTATGTAAACCATCCCAGTATCATCGCTTACTACGGAAGCTACGATCTGTATATTCCGGGGGCTTCATGGTATGCAATTGAAGGTGATGTAAATGACTGGTCTTACGGTGAAGTTGGAACAGTTGATCACACCATTGAGGTTTCATTTGTAAAGGCGGACCCGGACTGGCCCGGTATCGCAAATGCCAACTACATGCCAATGCTGGAATTCTGTGTTACAAGCACATACGGCATCTACGGTACTGTTCTGGATGGCTCGGGCAACCCTCTGGATGCCCTGATAGAAGTTGAGAAAACTGATGCAACCGATTCAATTCCTCTCCGCTTCTGCAGAACTGATGTTGTTGACGGGGGATACTCAAAAGCAACAGTACCGGGAACTTTCAATGTAGTAGCAACTGTCGCCGGGATGGGATCTCAGACACAGACCGGTATTGTCGTTGGTTCTGAAGAGATGATCCCTGTAAACTTTGTGTTCAGTACCGGGATAGGGGAATCTTCTCAGGAAGACACGTTTATTCGCATGAGTGTTGCACCAAATCCGGTTACAGGTGTGTGCAATTTCTCCCTTTCAAACACGGGTATTGATGGAAACCTCAGAATTTATGATATTTCCGGCAGAACTGTGTATGAAAAGAACATTTCCGCCGGTGTTGTAAACCATGCGTTTAATGCCGGTGAAACACTCCCTGCAGGGGTATACCAGGTGAGGTATACTTCAGGCGGGCATTCTGCATCCACCAGGATGGTTGTTGCAGACTGATACCGTTAATAGATAGAAAGGTTGTGAAATGGCTCATAAAAAATCGTCCTCCAGCTCCAGGAATGGAAGGGACACTGCTGGAAGAAGACTCGGTGTTAAAGCACCATCCGGACAGTACGTCAGCGGAGGAACCATCATTATACGCCAGAGGGGTACAAGAATACATCCTGGTCTTAATGTGGGCAAAGGAAGCGATGATACCCTTTTCGCGAAGATAGAGGGCCGCGTTAAATTTCACCGCATGGGAGCCAGAAAGGTTGCTTCCATAATCCCAGAAGCCTGAAGTTCCGGTGAGAGCCAGAGCTGATCTTGTACTGAGGGATATCGGGCAGCTCCTTACCATGGACGGCAGTGGAGCTTCCGGGATGGGTCTTGTAAACAATGCCGTTTTGTGCGTAAAAGACGGCAAGGTGTTGTGGGCAGGCCCCGCCGGTGAACTGGATTCTCAGGTTACCGTTTCAGACACTACTGAGTTTGTTTCAGCCGGGGGCGGTGTTGTTACCCCCGGCTTTGTCGATTCCCACACGCATCCCATTTTTGGAGCAACGCGTCAGGAAGAGTTCGCAATGCGGGCTGCAGGGGCGGATTACAGAGAAATAGCCGCTGCAGGCGGTGGAATACTCAACAGTGTTAGAAAAACAAGGGCAGCCTCGGAAGATGTGCTTGAAAACAACATGAAACATCATCTCGCTATCATGCTTTCAGGAGGAACAACCACCGTTGAGGTTAAAAGCGGCTACGGACTGGATCTGGAAACAGAATTAAGGTGTCTTGAGGTAGCCGGTCGTGTTGCAGAAGAGGTTCCTCAAACAATAGTTCCAACTTTCATGGGTGCCCACGAGGTTCCGGAGGAATTCGCAGGAAAACCTGATGAATACATAGACCATCTGATTGATGTAGTTAACCCGGCAGTTAAGAAGCAGGGGATTGCGGAATTCGTAGACATATTCTGTGAGAAAGGTGTTTTTACACCGGAGCAGGCTGAGAGATATCTTTCGGCTTCAGCAAAACAGGGGTTTTCACTGAAAATACATGCCGATGAATTCTTTGATACAGGTGGAACTGCCGTTGCAGTAAGAACTGGTGCAGTGAGCGCAGACCATCTTCTTTCAATATCGGACGACAACATCAGTCTCATCGCAGACAGTAGTACTGTCGCAACACTTTTACCCGGAACGGCTCTGTTTCTTAACAAACCATTCCCTCCAGGCAGGAAACTCCTGGATGCCGGTGCAACGGTTGCTGTCGCCACAGATTTCAACCCTGGAAGTTGCTTTTGTGACTCAATGCCGCTTGTTGTAAGTCTTGCTGTTTGTCAGTGTGGATTTACTGTTGAGGAAGCTCTGGTATCTTCAACCGTAAATGGTGCTGCAGCACTTGGTTTGAGTGAGCGTAAAGGTCGTATTGTGTCGGGATATGATGCAGATTTTGTTGTTTGGAACTGTGACGATTTTAGAACCATACCGTACCATCTGGGTAATCCCGATGTGGCGGTGGTGTACTGCGCTGGTCTAAAGGTATATAGTACCTAGAACACGGATAAAAACGGGGGGAGTCTGCCGGTAATGACTGAAAATGTCACCTCACTTAAGAAGAAAGCTCACGATCTCGTTCAAAAGGGCAGGCTGGAAAGCGCGCTGAAGATTTTCAATCTGGTCGTGGAGGAAGATGCAAAAGACGCTTCTGTACACAACAAGATTGGTGATATTCTTCTCAAACTGAAAAAGGACGAAAAGGCGAAGGAACATTTTCTTACTTCTGCAAACCTTTACAGTGATGAAGGTCTTCACATGGTGGCACTGTCCATCTGCAGAAAAATAATACGGGCGTTTCCGCAAGAAATTGAAGCTCACCTTATCATGGCCAACTGTTTCAATCAGCAGGACAAACACGAACAGGCCCGAAAGGCGTACTTAAGCTATCTTAAAGGAAAACCATCTCTGGATCTGCCTGAAGTAGCCGGTGCGCTGAAAGCGCTTACGGCTCTTGACCCGGAATCCCCAAAGTGGGTAAACAATCTTGCCAGGGTTGCATACAAACAGAAGAACGAAGCTTTCCTTGACTATGCGGTTTCAATTTCCATGGAGAGAAATCTACCTGAATTCGAGAAAGCTGCGCAGATGCTCAAGAAGCTTCAGGCGAAACTTCACCCAACCCCCAGGAAGAAGCCGGCAAAGAAGATACCTTCTGCCAAAAAAGTTGAGGTTGACAGCAGCGCCCTTCTGAACAACCTCTCTTTTGACCAGGACGATCTGCTTCAGAACAACACAAAAACTGCTGAAGATGTTCAACTTGAATCTCTTTCTGAATTTATGGAAAAGCCACCTTCAACACCCGCAGCCGTTGAAGAGGACATGGACGAACTGGAGCAGGACCTGGTACCGGAAAAGAACAACCTTTCATTCGATAGAAGTGATATTCAAAAGGGTAGAAGTGAGTCTTCAGATGACATACTCAAGGATATCACCAGAGATGACGACGAAGACTGGAGCATGACCGAGCTTGAAAATTCGGGTCCCCAGAGAATAGGGGAGTACTTTGTAGCGTGCGGTCTCCTGAAAGCCGGAGATGTTCTTAAAGCACTGGAGAAACAAACACATGGTCCGGAAGATGCCAGGCTGGGCGATGTGCTGGTTTCCATGAATCTGGTTTCTGTGAGACAGGTAAGAGAGGCACTCTCAAAACAGGTTGCCGATATGCGTAATCGTCTTGAAAGAGACCCCGGCGACGCTCTTGGCTATATAGAGATGGCAAACCTGCTTCTGGATGTGGGTGATTTCTACGGTGCGGTTGGAGCCTACCTCAGGGCGGCCGAGATATACAGGAACGACGAGAGAGACTACATGGTGTTTGAACTTCTGGAGGGTGTTCTTGATATCTGTCCGGAATCACTGTCTGCCGCCAAAGAAATTGTCAGAATCAGGCACACAATCGACAAAGAGGGTCAATCCAGAGCTTTTTACCGTCTTGCTGTTGCTTACCTCCTGAATGACAGTCAATACGAGGCTATTGCCTCCCTGGAGGCTGCTGTTGAAGTCTGTCCGGATTACAAAGATGCCCTGGAGCTTATCAACGGTCTTCGACCGACTGAGCACAGTGAAGTTGGTGTTACCGGCGTAGCAGATATCCTGGACGATATTGACAACATAAAAATGGATACCTCGAAAAAGGCACTGGCAGACATTATCATGGAGTTCAAGAGAGGTGTCGATTCCAGTATCACAAATGAAGATTACGCAACGCATTTCGATCTTGGTATCGCCTACAGGGAAATGGGACTTCTTCGGGAAGCTATCCAGGAGTTCGAGAAGGTTCTGGTCAGTCCAGACTTCCGAATCAAGGCAAGAGAGATGCTGGGACGGTGCACATTTGATATGAAGAGATATGATGAAGCTGAAGATCATTTCCGCAAAGGACTTGTTCTGGCTTCTACAGTAGACAACAAGAGTTCAATTGTCGGTTTCCATGTCAATCTGTTCAGAGTTTACGATTTTACGGGAAGAAGCGGTCACGCCGAAGCGGAGATGAAACTCGCAGTTGAGCTGGATCCGGTTATGGCAAAGGCGCTTCAGCTGGAATAAATGACTTTCCCTGGAACATCTATTCTGAGAATAGAACCTGTGTCGCCTGCTGCCAGAGCAGGTCTTCGTGCAGGAGATGTTGTTCTGTCATGCAATAATTCTCCAGTACGAGACTGGGTTGATATGCTTGCTGTGTCGTCCCAGGCTAGTGTTTCACTTTTCATAAAACGGGGAACACTGAAGAGAACGGTTCTTTTAAAACGGAGACCAGGCGTCGGGTGGGGGATAGATCTGGATGGTTCCAGTGTGCGGCATTGCAGAAACAAGTGTGTTTTCTGTTTTGTTGACCAGCAACCGCCAGGGCTGAGAGATTCTCTTCATGTTAAAGATGATGATGTAAGGTACTCGTTTCTCCATGGAACATACATCACCCTGACGGAGCAGCAGGCAGAGGAAGCAATTGCACGTGGTTTCAACTCACTGCATGTTTCAGTACAGACAACGAATGCTACTCTCAGAGGAAAACTGCTTGGACTACCTGGTCCCCTTGGAATCCTTCCCCTTCTGGACAGGCTTTCAGAGAGTGGAATTGAGGTACAGGCTCAGGTAGTTGAAGTTCCCGGATGGAACGATGGAGAGGAACTTGAGCAAACCATATCCGACCTTTACACCAGACACAATATTTCAATTCTGGGAATCGTACCTGTTGGGCTTACAAAGTGGAGGGAAGGTCTTGAACCTCTTTCAAGGCCAACTGCCCTCCAGGCAGAACAGACACTGAATACGGTAAAAAAATGGCAGGGTGAAGCAATGAAGGAAAAAGGTAAACCCTGGGTATATGCTGCGGACGAATACTACGCAATCACAGGCGAAGATGTTCCAGCCCTGAGTTTCTATGGCGATAATACACTGGTATCAAATGGTATAGGTCTTCTTGCAACTATGATTGAGAATTCAAATACAGGAGATTTCCACGGGAGCGGAGCCATTCTTACTGGGACCATGGCGGCTCCATACATACAGAAGGCCGTAAAACACTCAGGGTACAGAGTTGTGCCGGTTGAGAACACACTTATGGGCCCAGAGGTAAGCGTTGCCGGGCTTCTTGCAGGGACTGATGTAATAAAGGCAATGCATGACAGCTGCGTATCCGGGGAAAAAGTTTTTCTTCCTTCTGTGATGTTCAACCACGATGGGATCACACTGGATGAATACACACTGGACACAATAAAGGGAAACACGGAGGTTGATGCAGTGAGCTTAAACACAATATCGGAGCTGCCCTGATGCCTCTCTCACTTGCTGCTGCGATTTTTACAGTTCTGATTGCCGGTATGGGAGTTATCTATTACAAATATGAAAAACAGACTGGAATCATCAAGAAGATGGAAAAACTGCTTGCAAACTCAAGCCGTGAGCTTGCATCCATGGAGTTACTCAAGTCCCGGTTTCTCAGTCGTATCGGAGAAGTGCTGCTTTCTCCACTGAAAACAATTGAGACAGCAGCAAAAAGGTTGATCGGCGTAGACGCTGGTATTCCGGAAAGCATTCTTGACGATCTGCAGAATCTCTCTGAAGAGGTGAGGTCGCTTATAAGAATTATGAGCGTATTCGAGGAAATTTCCTCCGGAGAAGATGACAAATCCGGGGAATTTCTCAGGGCTAAAAGAACAGAACGTGTTCAGATGGACGACATCGTTTCTGAAGCAGCCATGGACATCGCAGAGGATGCAGCGGTAAAACTTGTTTCCATGTCAGTGGCAATATGCGGCAGCGTAAATGTTTCGGGCAGAAAAGCGCAGTTATCTGAAACTGTTTCATCAATCTTCAGGGAAACTCTGAAAAGGGCCGATCCAGGCACTGTTATGGGTATCGAGCTTAGAGTTGACAACGACATGGAACTTGAATCTAAATGGGAGAGTAAGGAACACCGTCAGGTTTCTGAAGAGCAGGACCTGCTGGGAGCGGGATTTATAAGACTGGTTGCCTCATCACACGGTGGCTGGCTCAATGTGGACATTGAACACGGAAGTATCACTTTGATTCTTCCCATTGCTGGAGACAACAGATGAACAGGGAAATTTTTAGAAAGTACGACATAAGAGGCGTGGCAGACACTGATCTTGACAACGATACGGTATCGAAACTCGGTATTGTACTTGGCAGAATGGCTGAAGGAGGGGTTCTGGCTATCGGGCGGGACTGCCGCCCCAGCGGAATAAGACTAAGAGACCAGCTGGCAATAGGCGCTTCTGCCGCCGGTTGCAGCGTACTTGATCTGGGAGAGCAGACGACTCCTATGACATACTTTGCAGCACACACACTCAAACCGGATATAACTGTCATGATTACAGGAAGCCACAATCCTGCAGAGTACAACGGTTTCAAAACCATGAAGGGGCTGCACACTCTGTGGGGAGACGACATCACTGCCATAAGGGATCAGGTGGCTGCTGC
>JAGGYZ010000135.1 GCA_021162285.1 Candidatus Fermentibacteraceae bacterium | reverse complement strand
TTAACTACAAAATTGAAGGTCACTTCAAGATTTGCAGCCACAGGGGGCTTACAGGTACCCAGGGAGTTATCATTCCCGGATCGAATGTGGTTAATCTTCAGTTGAGCCACGAGGTAATCAAAGCAGTTGAAAACGGTAAGTTTCATATCTATCCTGTTTCAACAATAGAACAGGGTATTTCTCTTCTGACAGGTGTGGAAGCTGGCAGAAAAAGCTCCCACGGTACCTATCCTGCTGACACAATTCTGGGGATGGCAGACGGCAGATTAAGGCAGATGGCTGAAACGGTCAGGGATTTTGGAGGAAGACACTGAGAAAGGTAGTTTCTTTCAGCTGGGGGGAACTGGAAGCCGACGGTTCAAATGCTGGTGACAGTGTAATTCTTAAAACGCAGTTTGATGCCTTTAAGAAAATGGGTGTTAAGGTTGGTGTCCTCTCAGCAGACCCGAAGCGTACTGAGCAGAGGTATCCGGGTATCAGATGTTTTGATGTTTCCGGCGGCAGGCTGAAGGCGATTATCAGGGCGGTTAAGTGGTGTGACATTGCCGTTGTCGGTGGAGGTGAGCTGGTGCAGGATGTGTCTTCACTGTTCTACACTCCCTTCAATCTGCTTCCGATATTTCTGGCTTTTCTTTTCAGGAAAAAGTCATTTGCCTGGGCTGTGGGAATAGGTCAGATGCATGAGCTTGCTCCCCTTACACCGTTACTTGTTAGAATAGCCCTGTGGTTCTGCAGGGGTATTACTGTCCGTGACAGAGGCTCTTTCAATGTACTGCACCGGCTGGGATTCCGCGAACCGGAAATGATTCTTGCTGCCGATTCCGCACTTACCCTTTCTGATTACTCTGCAGAAGTAAAGAAGTCTGATATCCTGGGAGCTGCCCCCAGGAATGTTTTAAACAGATCAGGAAAATTTCTGCCTCTTGAAATCAGGAAGAAGTTCAGGAGCTACAAAGAGCCGGATCCGCTTCCCGCGGCAGATGCATGGGCAGGTATTCTTGACGCATTTGCCGGCAGACACCATTCAGAGATTGTTCTGTTTCCTTTTCACACAGGTTCTCTGTCAAACAACGATCATGAGTTTTGTGACCTGGTTAAAAGCAGAATGAATCATTCTTCACAAGTAAGATTTGCCGACCCTTCCAAACCGGAGGAATTCACAGATCTGATCTCACAGTGCAGAGTGTTTGTCACAACACCGCTGCACGGTGCCATTCTGTCTGTTGTTACAGGTACAGTTCCAGTGTCTGTTTCCTACGCCAGCAAGTGTTCCAGATTTATGGAGCAGATTGAGCTGGAAGACTACCTGATCACAGGAGAGCCGGGTATTCCGGACAAGCGCGTGGCAGCTGCCATTGAAAGGGCATGGATGAACTCTGAGAGCATAGTGGAACGGATGGCACCTGTGCGAGAGAAGCTTGTTCAGCGGGCAGCAAAAACAGCTGAACATTTCAGGTCGGCTTTCAATCTATGATTCGGGGAATTCATGTGTCTACTGCCGGAGGAATTGTAAAAGCTCCTCTCAGGCTCAGGGAGTTCGGCCTGGGTACCGGCCAGATTTTCACTGCAAATCAGAGAAGATGGAACAACAAAGAGATTCCCGTGTCTGTAGCAGAGGAATTCCGGGAGGTTTCCGATGAATTGATCATAGTTTCCCATGCTTCCTACCTGATCAACTTTGCATCGGCAAATCCGGAGGTTGTGGAAAAGTCCAGGGTTGCCCTGGTTGAGGAATTGAGAAGATGCAGAGCTCTGGGTATCAGGTTTGTTGTGATGCACCCTGGAGCACATCAGAAGGCGGGGCTTGAAAAGGGTATAGAGATGATCTCGTCAGCTCTGAGAGAACTGCTTCCCTCTGTAAAGTCCGGTCCTGTTCTTCTTCTGGAGAACACAGCAGGGACAGGAACAACAATTGGCTGCCGGCTTGAAGAACTGGCTTCAATAAGGGATAGCTCTGAAGTCCCGGAGTTAATAGGATACTGCATTGATACCGCCCACGCGCACGGCGCAGGATACACAATAGACAGCTTGTCAGGAGCGACTGATTTTGCAGATACGGTAGACAGAATACTTGGGCGGGAGAACATAGGAGCATTCCATCTCAACGATTCTAAAGTTGAGTGCAACAGCCGGCGCGACAGGCATGAACATTTCGGAAAAGGGATGATCGGTATGGAAGGTCTTGTTTCCCTTTTCCAGTCGCCCTTCTTCAGCGAAGTTCCGGGGATTGCCGAAACTCCCGGTACTGATGATGAAAGGGCGGAAGATATCCGGAAGCTTACATATAGTTGAAATACATAACCAGATGAAAGGAAGTTTTATGAAAAAACTGGCAGTACTTGGTGTTCTGTTCCTGCTCTTTGCATGTGGAGAGCCGGCGGAGGTTGCCGAAGAGAACGATGGTGCAGAAGTAATTACAGGGGACATCGCTACAGATCCTGTGGCAATTCTGAACGCGGCTACCGATGCTGTGCAGGGTGTTGAAGCCGTGTCGTACACCACCGATCTTCAGGGCTTTTTTGTAGAAGGTGACACAACTGATATCGCTGTGTCCAGTCAAGTGGTTCTTCAAAAAGGTGTAACTGTTGATGAATCCGCTGTTTATGTTGATTACACCATGACAGTTGGAGGAGAGGAAGCTTCAGGCACCGTGGCATCCAACGGTGTTGACGCATACTACATCGACAACACCAACGCACAGTTCAGTCACGGAACAATTGCCGACGGAGGGTCCCGTCTTGTACAGAATGCTCCTCAGGGAACAGTGATGGTAGAGTACCTGATTCCAGATGAGCCATACGGTGCAGAGCTGAACGCCGCCGGGTACGAAATACTGGACCAGGAAACAATTGACGGCCACTTATGTCATGTAGTGGAAGTGCAGATGCCGCCGTACACCTCCACATGGTGGATAGATGCGGAATCATACCTTCCAAGGGCCAACAAGATTTCTGTGTGGGATCCTGAAGGTTCAGGTGCAGGTATGGAATACACCGTTACACTTACAGATCTCGATGTGGATATTCAGCCGGAATCATCACAGTTTCAGCTGCAGTGCCCGGAAGGCTTTGCCAGCAGTGAGTATGTAGGAGCAGTTTCTGTTGGTTCCGTGGCTCCGCTGTGGACCCTTCCTACACCGGATGGTGGAACTCTTTCCCTTGAAGACCTTCGCGGGAAAGTTGTTATCATGGATTTCTGGGCGACATGGTGCGGTCCCTGTCGTCAGGTAATGCCCCATCTCCAGTCTGTTCACGAGTCACATGGTGACGAACTGGTGGTAATAGGAGTGAACTCCTGGGAAAATGCCGATCCAATGGCTTTCATGGCAGAAAACGGCTACACGTACCAGGTGGTTCTTGAGGGTGATGAAGTTGCTCAGCAGTACTTTGTTGAAGGTATTCCCACATTCTATGTGATCGACCAGGAAGGAAATGTTGCTTTTCATGCCGTTGGTTCAGATCCGGCCAACGCAGAAGCACTCGACGAAATTCTTGTAACGCTGCTGGGCGAGTAAACAACACATTCGGAGGCTGGAGAATCTCCAGCCTCCACCAACCTGTTGAAGGGATTTTGAATGAGAACTGCCGCTGTGCTTATTTTTGTTGCCGCTGCTGTGTTTGCCTCTCCTGAAGAAGATATGAGCAGGGTAATTGATGCGGTGTATCGTGCAGATGGAGAAACGATTCTGAACTGTCTTTCATACGAGAATCAGGAAGCTCTGGCCACGGTTATTTCCATGGTAAGACTTGTTCCGGAACAGGTATCAGAACAGCTCCGGGAACAGCTTGATGTCCAGCTCAGCTCAGGGGAAGTGGCATCTCTTACCGGCGAAGAAATGATCTCAGTAATCGTCGATTCTCCTTTTTTCAAAAGGGAAATTCCTTCTTCGAGGGATATGATCAGCTGTGACAGCCATACCATGCACGGAGACACAGCTTACGTTTTCATCACAATAGTAAACGAAGATTCTGTGTACAGCTATCCCATGATGCTTCAAGACGGTTCCTGGAAAATATCCCGCAGTTTCTTCTAATCCTTTCCGATTTCTGATTGCCGATGATGGTGCTCTCCCCTGGGTGGTCTCAGGGGTAGAGGTCACAGTGATGTTTTCCCGGGCTACTTTCTCAAATAGTTATGTTCTGGTTTAAGAGTTTTACAGAACAGGGAAAATTTGAAGAAAACACCTGCCATGGTTGATATGACAACAGGATCTGTGCGGGGCAGACTGATGCTGCTGGCCTGGCCAGTTATGCTTTCTCATCTGCTGCAGACATTCTACAATCTTGCCGACGCTTTCTGGCTGGGCAAACTGGGCAGACAGGCCCTTACTGCACCAACGATCACAATGCATGTGTTCTTCATCGCCTTTGCACTTGCAATGGGGCTTGGTGCTGCCGGAACCACTCTTGTAAGCCAGTTCAAAGGGGCAGGTGACCACCGGAAGGCCGGGCTGGTCGGCGGGCAGCTGTTGATCATGCTCACTGGAATTGGGCTTGTTTTTGGTGTTGTCGGATTTCTGTTTACACCTCAGATACTCAACCTGCTTCACACCCCTTCAGATTCATGGCAGCTTACCTATGAGTACATGCGCTGGATATTTACCGGTTTCCCTCTGTTGTTCGTTTTCTTCGTATATCAGGGAATCAGTACAGGTCTTGGGGACACTGTAGGACCAATGCAGGTGAACCTCATTTCGGTTGTTGTTAACGTTGTTCTTGATCCTGTTCTGATTTTCGGGATTGGTCCGTTTCCGGAAATGGGAGTGGTAGGAGCAGCAGTCGCAACTGTGTTCAGCAGGGCACTCGCATCTTTCATAGGGATGCACCGGTTGTTCAAAGGCAGAAACGGCATGCAGATAACCGTCGGAGACATAAGACCTGATGGTAAAATGATCAGCAAGATCATGAAGATAGGTCTTCCTGTGTCTCTGGGGCAGCTTGCTACCAGTCTGGGTTTCACCTTCATGATCGGTATTGTGAATTCCTTCGGCAGCGCTGTTACAGCCGCCTTCGGAGTGGGTAACAGAATAATACACATGGCCATGGTGCCGGCCATGGGTCTCAGCCAGGCCAACGCCACTGCAGTTGGTCAGAATCTTGGCGCCGGCAACGTGAAACGGGCAGAGAAGTCTTCCAACACGGCACTGCTGCTGATTGGGTTAATCCTGCTGCCAGTTGTACTGGGAATGTTTTTCTTTGGAGCAGACATTTCCAGGGCTTTCGTAGATGATCCTGAGGTAATACAGCTTGGCAGGACGATGTTCAGAATAACCACTCCATCGGTGTTTGTGTTCGGTTTCCTCATGGTTCTTCTGGGAAGTTTTCAGGGGTCGGGTTACACCGTACCTGTGATGGTTCTGAACATGTCGCGGTTGTGGATCCTGAGAATTCCCGGAGCTTACCTGCTGGCGTATACAGCTGGAATGGGACCTGTAGGTATCTGGTGGGCTATGTTCGTGTCCAACACTGCAGTAACAGTTGCAGGGTGGATATGGTTCAAAAAGGGTACATGGAAAACAGCTTCAGGAAGGCTTGTGTCAGATGTGGAAAATACAGAGTCGCTGGCATCAGCAGTTGATATGGATTGATCGTAGAATTCTCTGGTTTACACCAGAGCCTGCAGCGCTCCCAACACTCCCAGGAGTGACAGAATAACAAGCACAGCCTTTCGGTAAGCTGAGCTGTCAACTTTCTTCGAAATCAGTATTCCGGTAATTCCGCCTGCGGCCGCCCCTGGAATGTATACAGCAGCCTGAAGCAGCTCTGGTACTGAAGCTATTCCAGTACCTATAAATGAAGGAATGGCAGCAATGGTAAGTACAATGAAGAATGCGGACAGGTTGGCTCTAAAGGAGTTTTTCTCTGCTCTTACAGCAGAGAGGTAGATAACGGCAGGAGGCCCGCTGAAAGTGGTCAACCCGTTAAACACACCGGACAGAACTCCAGCAGCAGTCATTCCGAAAGCTGTTTGTTTTACAGTTGGTAGATGTCTGGACAGAGAGAGAGCAGAAGCGCCGGCAACGATAGCTCCGATAATTACCCTTACTGTGCTGTCTGAAAAGTGTCCCAGCAACCAGGCTCCAACCGGAGTGAAGACCACACCGGCAGCAGCCATGGGAAGGAAGCCTTTCAGATTGAGATTTTGGCGGAAAGTAATGAACACCATAACATTAAGAGACAGGCTGGAAACAGAAATTACAGGAACTGCCCACCTGGCAGGAACAAAAACACACAGCAGCGGAAGAGCGAGCAGTGAATAACCGAACCCGCTGAACCCCTGAAGGGCTCCAGCCAGAAAAGTTATTCCCATCACAGAGTACAGCATTCCGTTCCTTTCATGTTGAAGCAGGAATATAGCAGGCGTTTCTGCCTGGTGTTTTGTATGTTAGAGCCTCTGTGAACCGTTTGCGAAAGGCGATAAAATGCAGTGGTGGATAGATAAGCCCAGACTGATGGGGTCTCACAATCCTGAACAGTGGGAACTTGGAATAAAGAACCTTTCAACCATTGTGTCTCTCATTGACCCCTCCGAGCAGCGATTGAGGTACAACCCCGCTATTCCCGGTGTTAAGTGGGTTGAAATTCCGGTACGAGATTACGATGCACCTTCTCTCGAGAAACTGCTGCGGTTTGTAAGACTTGTTGAGAATTCTGCAGGAACTGTTCTTGTGCACTGTGAGGGAGGTAACGGAAGAACAGGTACATTCGGTGCCGCCTGGCTCATGCGTGACGGTGATACTTCTGCAACAGCTGCAATAGAAAAGCTCCGGGAGTCCAATCCGCATGCCGTTGAAACCGATGAGCAGAAAGTAGTTCTGATAAGGTTCGAGAAAAAGCTCAGGGACTCCCGCTAAATCAGCCCTTTCAGGTAAGCCTGCCGTTTAGATTCTTCAAATCTTTCTATGGCATATCTCAACATGGTTCGGGGCATCTTTGTGTATCTCTGTTTCAGAAATGTTGTTTCTGCCTCCAGGTCTCTGTTTCCCACTTCCCGGAGCATCCAGCCAACCGCTTTGTGAATGAGATCTTCCCTGTCTTTCAACAGCAGATCGGCAATATCAAAAGTCTGAGTAAATCGGCGATTTCTTATGAAATGCTGTGTGGCAACTATGGCTATTCTGCGTTTCCACAGGGAATCTGAAACGGCGAAGTCGTATAGCGGTTCTGTGTTTCTGCCGAACAGGTAAGTTCCTGCTATGTGCGGGGCAGATGAATCTACCAGGTCCCAGTTGTTTACCCGGTGGGAATTTTTCATGTACACAGTATAGATGCTGTGCTGTTCCAGGTCAGATCCCCTTTTGAATTTGTCAACCATTTAGAGCAGCGAGAACAGCCGCACTTCGTGCCAGGGGGAATACAACAGCCCCTCAAGACGGGAAAGCTCAATACCCCGAAACGATCTCACCGTTTTTCTTACATCAGGAACCCGGACACCGAGGAACCTGTCTCCCTCTCCGTATTCGCCGGCGGCGGTTTTAAAGAAACCCAGGCTGTGCTCCGCCCGGTCTTTGTTTCCCTGTTGTTTAGGCTGTGCAACTACCGGGTCTGCCCGTGTCATCTGCTGTCCTTTCTCTGTGCGGAGTACACACAAGCTGTACCGTATTAGCTCCATCGGGGGGCAGGTTGACTGCCGGCACACCAGGTGTATAATACGTGTTCGATATCGGAGGTGCAGCTGCTCTTATTTTTTCTACCAATAGTGGTAAATAGGTACTATAATGCAGTAAATACATTGCCGTTCTGCACTGACGGGCTGAAAGCCTGGAACACGCCAGGAGAATGTGGGGGTATACAAAGAATGTCACGAAAGCCGGATATAGCCAGGCTGAAGGCGGCAAAAGACGAAAAAAAGCTGGCAAAGGCGCTTGAATACAGCTCTGATTTATCTGTACGGCTGGAAGCCGCAGAAGCCCTTGGAACCGTTGGAAAAATCACTGCTCTGAAACATCTTGTTGCTCTTATGGGAAGAGTTGAGGAGGCAGATGAAGTTCGCGCAGAGGCTGCAGCAGCAGTGGGGAAAATCTGCGCCTGGGCAATGAGCTCACATGAGCAGATCAGCGTTGAATCGCTTTCAGGTTCTGAACTCCGCAGACACAAAGATGAGATCAGTGAGGTCTACAGAGCCCGCAAAGGGCTTCGGCTGTTGATTGAAGAGGGTTCTTCGCCATTGAGTTCCGCTGCCGCAGGTGCCTGCATGAGTTTGCCTCTGGACAGCGAATCAGCCATGATGACAGCATTCAACAGTGAAGGCGGCGAAAACAGACAGAGTGTTTTTTCAAACCCCCGCCAGGATTCCAGCGAAGTAACAAACAGTGTTAAAGATACCGGTGCAGAAACTGCAGAACAGGTGGATTCAGCCTCTGTACCTGAAGAGATGATAGAGATTCAAAAAGATAAAATAACTGGAACAGAATCTGTCTCTGTACCTGAAGAGACTGTGGAGACTTACAAAAATAAAGAAATTGAAACAGATTCTGCCTCTGTGTCTAAAAAGACAGTAGAAACACAAGACAGGAAAGCAGTAGAAACAGATAAAAAGGAGATTGAAATGCGTGAACCCGATCTGGATAAACCTGTAGAAATAGCACCTGGTATATACTGGGTGGGCAGGCGTGAAGACACACTTCTTGAAAGAAACATTTACCTCAGGGTCTTTACCAATGGGGACAAAACAGTTAACCTTTTGATTGATCCCGGCCCGCCTGAGGACCTGACACCGCTGGTAAAGAAACTGTCTTCACTTATAGGAGGGATCAGAAATCTTCATGTAATGTTTCTGAATCATCAGGATCCCGATGTGTCCTACAACTCCGGCCATCTTCAGAAGCTTAATCCCAACTGTATTGTTCTGTGTTCTGAAGACTCCTGGAGACTGGTGAAGTTTTACGGTCTTGATCCCAAAAAATACAAGGCGGTAGAGAGTTTTAAGGACATGAAAGTAACTTTGAGTACCGGGCACACCCTGAGGTTTATCCCAACACCTTACTGTCATTTCCGCGGTGCAGTTATGCTTTTCGACGAAGAAACAGGTGTTCTTTTCTCTGGAGATTTCCTGGGTGGACTGTCTTTCAAACAGGATCTGTACGCATCACCGGAATCCTGGGATGGAATAGCCACTTTTCACCAGATATACATGCCCAGCCAGGCCGCTCTTAAGCATGCTGTAAACAATATCAGGGAAATGGGAAAAGCTCCAGGTATCATTGCCCCTCAGCATGGCAGCATCTTAACAGGAGAGCTTGTTCAGGATTTTCTTGGGCGGGTTGAAAACCTGGAAGTGGGTCTTGACCTGTTCCTGAAAGATCACACTAAGAAGAACTATATAGCCGCTCTTAACGAACTGCTGGCAGAGTTCAGCCAGATAGTGGACTCAAGCATTATTCCACGGGCGCTCAGTGCATTCATGTCTGACGGTTCTTTTCCCAATGCAATAACAGTGGGGGATAGTGGTGTTACAGACATAAAAGTTGATGCGCAATATGCCGTTGAAATCTTTCTGCGTGAGCTTCGTCAGCAGACTCCTTCCGATCTGCTTGATCTGGTAGATATCAGTATTGTCAGAGTGCTGACCATGTGGAAGATTCCACTCCCGGAGTTCATGCTTGTCAAGTCTTCACAGCAGGAGAGTGTGTTCGAGGATATGTAACATCTGTAAACTTCGAAAGAAGCGTATCGGTTTTCTCTGTACAGGAGAAAGCCGCTGCGTTTTTCATTCGGCACTTTCCGGCTGGCAGAAATGGCGGCAAAAGTGTCGTAAGGTTAGATTAGCTACTGCAGTAGACAGTCACTAATAACAGCTACAGTAAGGAATGCTATGAGCTACACAATCGTTTTGTCCGCATTGATCTTTTTCACTTCAGCCCTGGCAGGCAGTATTGATCAGGCCATGGTTAAGATTTACACGAACAGCGTTGCGTATAATTACTACCTTCCATGGAGCACGGATGCACCGATGGAAAGTTCCGGTTCCGGTTGTGTGGTTCACGGCAACATGATACTGACAAATGCTCATGTAGTAACTGATGAAACCTATCTTCAGGTCAGGAAAGAGGGTGACCCCAGAAAGTACAGGGCAGTTGTCGTTGCGGTTTCCCATGAAGCAGATCTTGCTTTGATTACAGTTGAGGATGAATCATTTTTTCAGGGAATTCGACCTCTGGAACTTGGGGAGCTGCCACACGCCAGAGAAGAAGTAACCGTTTACGGTTATCCCATGGGGGGTGATGCTCTCAGCACTACCCGTGGTGTGATCTCAAGAATTGAGAGCTCCAGATACACACACAGTGGTCTTTCTCTGCTTACAGTTCAGATAGACGCCGCCATCAATCCAGGCAACAGTGGTGGCCCCGCCATTATTAACAACAAAATAATAGGCGTAGCCATGCAGACAATGACCCAGGCCGACAACATAGGCTACGTAATACCTGTTCCGGTTATTGAACACTTTCTTCAGGACATGGAAGACGGAGAATACAATGGATTCCCCTCTGCCGGTTTCAGTTATCAGACAATACGCAATGATGCATTTTCTGCAGCATTCGGTATCAGCGAGGAGCAGGCAGGTGTAATGATCACAGGGCTGGCACACAACTCTCCTGCAGATGCAGTTCTGGAACAGGGTGATATTCTTATGGAGATTGACGGTCAGTCAATTGCAGGGGACGGTACGGTAGAGTTTCGCCCGGGCAGCCGCACCCGTCTGGATTACATGGTGAACAGGTGTCAGATCGGGGAGATAATTCCCCTTGAAATAATCAGAAACGGTGTAGCTCAAACGGCGGAAATGACACTTACGGCAACTCTTCATGATCTGGCTGTTGTTCAGGCGAAGATCTACGACACGCCCCCGGAATATTTCATATTCGGTGGAGCTGTTTTCATGCCTCTTTCCCTAAACTATCTGGAGTCATGGGGTAGTGAATGGTACTTGAATGCCGTTGACTACCTTACCTTTCCGTACCTCTACGATAACTGGCGCTCTGAAAGCACGGAAGAACTTGTTGTTTTGACCTACATGCTGCCGGCAGAGGTGAACACCGGATACGAAGATCTTCAGAACGAACTGGTTACAACAGTGAACGGTGACAGCGTAAAATGTTTCTCACAGTTTGTTGAACTGGTGGACGGGAACTCTGATCCATTTCTGGAGCTTACCACAAATCTGGGCAGTGTAATTGTTCTGGACAGGGAACAGGCAGCCGCGGCCAACAGGGAGATCATGGACCGTTACGGGATAATACGAGACAGATATCTGCTGTAGGCTTTAGCATTACATCTGTTGCTTCTTAGTGTCAGGAGTTCTGCTTCAGCTTCTTCAGCTCTCTGTCCCAGTATCTGTTGGCTTCCCGCATGTAGAAACGATCTTTCAGGAGAGGTTTTGCAAGCTGTGCTGCGGTTTTTTCTGATATGGCTCCTGATGTTACCAGTTCTTCTCCGGCTATGCGGAGGTGCCTCCTGTAGTTTGAGATCAGAGGCTTCAGAACAACTGACCTGTTGTGCAGAAGTTCTCCTGCTTCGAGATAGATCTCTGCCGCTACAGCAGAATGCATGTTTCGTGCAACCTTGCTGAAATGAAGCTTCAGAGGCTGAAAGTTTTTCCGTCCCGACATGCCGCAGTTGGAGATAACCATGATATCCGGATATTTCTCAAAGCGTCCAGTATGTCTCCACTCTCCATTGCTGTCTTTTTCGAAGTGAGGGTCCAGCAGGGGAAGAAAGCGGTCCATGAATGCTTTCAGCATGGCTGCAACACCATCCACATACAGGGGAGTAGCCATGATGATGAGATCACTGTCCATAACCTTCTCAAGCAGTTCATTCATATCGTCTTTGATGATGCACTTCCCGGGAGTTACCGTCCAGCAGTTGAAGCACCCCCGGCAGAATCCTATTTTCTTTTCAGACAGATAGATCTGTTCCGCACTGGCTCCTGCTTCTTCCGCCCCTTTTAAGAACTCTTCAACCATAATTGCAGTGTTGCTGTTTCTGCCCCGGGGACTTCCATTGAATGCTGTAATTTTCATAAACACTCTCCGTTCAGACGACTGGCTGGTTTATTAACAACACATCCTCATAATATACTGAACTCTCTGAAACGGCCCACTTCAGCAGTCACACAACTGCTTGCAGCAGACCTGGCACAATGTTATTTTGAGAAGTGCTGGAAGTATTTCCCTGAAAGGAACTGTATTGGTTAGAACTGGTAGAAAGATCGCAATAGTTGTTCTCCCTTCGCTGACCATTGCAGCAGGGGTGTTTCTGAACTTTTTCAGCAGTGTCTGGATAGACTGGATTTTTAAGATAAGTCTTTCCGGCACAGTGGGGATAGGTACAAATTACATTGCAATAAAAATGCTGTTCCGTCCATACAAACGCACAACGCTTGGCAGACAGGGTTTGATACCCGGAAGGAGAGATGACATTGCCGAGGCTGTTGCAACTGCAGTTTCAAAACAGCTTCTCGATACCGATTCTGTATTGCAGTATCTGGAAGAAAACAATCTGATACAGAAAACTGCATCGGGGATACTGGGAGGAGCGCACCGCTGGATACAGCAACCAGTCAACAGACAAATGATTATCAGCAGTGCAGGACGATACTTGCAGAACAAAGGATCCAGGTATGCAGGGCAGTTGTTTTCAAGGGTTGCCGAAGTAGTAAAGAAGCACGCTGCGGAAAACCTGTCACCGGAAAAAGTCTGGATTCATATAAGAAGAGCGTTGCAAACCGAAATTGAGAAACCGGAAACTCTGCAGCTGATTGCTGTTGTAGCAACGAATCTGGTTGAAAAGAATTCTTCATCAATTGCCGGCGCAGTCAACGAAATGCTCGAAGACTGGATCAACTCCAGAGGATTTCTGGTTAAGCAGGCTATGAAGTTTGGCAAGGGAATATTCAGAATAGACAAGAGCAGAATTAGAAAAGAGCTCTTGAAGAAAGTGAGAAGTCAGTCATTTGTCAGTGATGTAATGAATCTGCTGGAAAGCAACACAGACTCTGTTCTTTTCCTGGGAGATGACCCTGCGGTGAAGCAGAGATTTCTGGAGTTCTTCCAGTTGCAGAAACACAGATTTGACAGCTGGATAAAAACAGAAGGAGTTGTTCTGGCAAGGGGAAAGCTTGTTTCCTACATGGAATCAGATTCTTTTTGGAACTGGCTTGATAAACTGCTGGACACTGTAGTTGGAAAACTGGAGGAGGCACTGCAGAGGAAAGTTCAATCAGAAGAATTTAAGGAAACTGCAAGGAATTTCGTACTGCAGCATGCCCACAGAGTTGATATAAAGGAGATGGTCAGGAAAAAGATAAGTGAATTCGAACTGCAGCAGCTCGAAGAGCTGATTACCGAAGTAAGCGGCGAGAGCCTGGCCGGGATTGAGCTGTTCGGAGGTATACTCGGAATGCTTGCCGGTCTGATTCTGATTGACCAGTGGTTCGTGGCCGTTCTTCTTACAGCAGCAGGGTTGTTCTGGCTGGTAGAGAAGCTGCTTTCAGGCAGGAAAGTTTAACCGGCGGATCTGTGTGATCACTGAAATTCACCTGCTTTTTTCAGAGCCCACCGGGAAAGCATAGGCCCGGCAAGTTCGTTCACTACCACTGTTCCCAGTATCACGCTGACAATGGTGTCTGCAATCGGACTGAATGTAGGTTCCGCATGCAGAACAAGGGCAAGCCCGATAACTATACCTCCCTGGGGAACCAGGCAGAATCCCGTGTATTTTCGTACGGGTGTGGGAGCTGAAGAGAGCTTTGCGCCCAGACTGGCACCTGTGAGTTTCCCCCACATCCTTAAAATAACAAACAGCAGTATAAGAGGTGCCGATGATCTCAGTACGCCGAAATCAAGTTTCATTCCACTGACGGTAAAAAACAGAATAAACACAATTTCTTCTATGCTTCCAGATACTTTTTCAGGAATCTGTCTGGACCACTTCCCGGCGTTTACCACGGTGAAACCCATGACCATTACCGCAAGAAGAGGGTCTGCTCCGAACAGTTGTGCCACACCGTAGCAACCGTACAGAGATCCCAGCAGCAGAGCCAGCATTCCAGCAGTGGAAGAGACAGTTAATCTATTTTCAAGCAGAGCGAAGAGCCCGCCGATGAGTACACCGATTGCGACAGATGAGCCTATTCGAAGCAGAGGAGAGAGAATCGAGTCTGCCGAAAATGAACTGTGAGCAACAAGAACAGCCGCCGCAGCGGCACCAACACTGTAGTTAAGCATCCCGATACCGTCATCCATTGCAGTAACGCCCATAACTGTTCTTGTAACCGGGCCGTTGCATTTGTACTGGTGTGCAACGGCAAGGGTGGCGGAGGGATCTGTTGGTGAGGCAAGGGCTCCAAACAGAATGGCCATAGGTATTGCGTAGGAAGCCAGTTCCGGTGCAAGAAGCGGTACAAGAAAGACAAATCCTGCAGCCACAAAGAGATTTGCAAACTGGGCTTCAAACACAGTTACAATACCAATTGTTTTTCCCACACTCTTTATCTGCGGCAGGTACAGGCTGGCGCCAACGGAGAAGGTGATTACACACAGAGTCATGGTTGTGATGAGGTTTGAGCTGTTTACAAAGGAGGGCGGGATGATACCTGAAACCTGTGGATTGAGAAGTATACCGGCCAGTATATAGCCGGTAACTTCAGGAAGCCCCAGTTTAGAAACCGCTTTTCCGGCAAGGAATCCTGTGAACAGCAAAGTTCCAAGCATGAATATTACACTGGTTTCCATGTTCCTCTTTCTGAACCGCCCCGGTTTGCATAAATTAGGGTGTTGCTAACCATAATCAATGGAGAGTTTATATGAAATACTTTGTTTTTCTTTTAGTTGCTGTTCTTATTGCCGGTTGTGGTGGAAATCAGCCAGATACAGACCCTGCGATTAACCTTCCTTCCGGAGAGGCTGCCATGGAGAATACTCCCTCCGGCCTCAACGCTCCCAATATCACAGGTGGAATAATCCGTGCAAATCAGGAGGTTTGCAGAACCAATATGCTTACAGCATCAGCCTCCATAAGTGTGTATCAGGTTCAGCATGGAACACTGCCTGAAACACTCACTGAAGCTGGTATTTACGCGACCTGTCCTGAAGCAGGAGAATTCAGATACACTGTTGACGGGCAGAACTGGACACTGGACTGTCCGGCAGATCCTTCCCACGGTTCCATTCGAAACGGTGTCATTTCCTGGTAAGTCAGTGGTCAGTCAGATGTTTTCTGATTTCCTCAACAGAAATGCCTAAAAGTGATGCTGCCTGCTCGAGATTTTCTCCGCAGTATTTCAGTGTTTTTGAGATGTGATCTTGTATTACCTCCTGAAGAACTGCAGGGGTAAAATCGCTTGTATTATCTCCGGGAGAAATTCTCTCGCGGATGTAGGGAGACAGGTCCTCCGGCGTTATCTCATCGCTTTCAGTACCTACAACAGCACATGCGATGATGTTCTGCAGTTCCTGAACATTGTCAGGATAGCTGTAGTGAACCAGCAGTTCCAGGAGATCGTCTGAAATAGAGAGAGAGTTTACCTCCTGACCAAGTTTTTTAAGTTCCTGTTGCAGGAAATGGACTGCTATCAGAGGTATATCTTCCGGGCGGGAGCGCAACGGGGGTATCTTCATGGAGTTTACCATGAGGTGATACAGCAGGTCTCTTGAGAAGCTGTCTCTGTACCCGGGACTTGTCAGATCTCTGGTGGACGCTACAATGATTCTCACATCACTTCTCTTTATCTCTGTAGAATTATCCCTGTAGTACTCCGAGTTCTGGATCACTCTTTTCAGTCTCACCTGTACCGGCAGCCCCAGACAGTCAACATTGTCTATAAACAGTGTTCCCTCTGAGGCAGCTTCTACAAAGCCCTGTTTTTCATCGTGTTTACCGCCCCAGTCTTTTGCTCTGCCGAACAGTTCTGATGAGAATTCCTCCTGGATGTGAGCTGTGCAGTCTACTGCAACGAATGGTCCTCCAGCCCTCAGACTGGACTGATGGATTGCCTTGGCAAGACGCTCTTTGCCGGTACCCTGCTCTCCCCAGATGAAAACGCTGAGATCGCATTTTGCAACTTTTTCGGCGTTGCGCAGCAGAAGAGTCATTTCAGGATTCGTTGTTGGCAGATGCGTGAATGTTTCGCTGTGTCTCAACTCACCATGCTCTATATGTGCCGGCAGTTTATCTATGGTTTCCCGAACGGCACCGTGCTCAATGGCGTTGTCCAGCACTTCTATGAGGTGTTCATCATCCACAGGTTTTGTAAGGTAATCAAATGCACCCCGCTTCATGCTTCTCACTGCCAGATCAACATCATTTGCACCGGTGAGAACAACTACAGGAATTGATATCTCTTTAGCCTGCATCATGTTCAGTATGTCAATTCCACTGACATTCGGCATATCAAGGTCCAGCATTATTACATCGAAACTCTGTGTTTTAAGAATACTCTCTACCTCTCTGGAATCATTTACCACCGTGGAATCAAACCTGTCTGTCTGCATAAGAAACACCATGAAGTAATTGGTTACCGCAACATCGTCATCAACAATGAGAACCCTGTTCATGATCCGCTCTCCTTACTGACAGCCACAGGGATCCTGATTGTGAATCTGGTTCCACTGCCCGGTTTGCTTGTTACTGAGATGCTGCCTCCGTGTTCTTCCATGATCCTGTATGCAATTGCAAGGCCCAGCCCGGTGCCCCCCTTAGCCCTTTTTGTAGTGAAGAACGGATCGAAGATCTGCCTCTGGGTCTTCTCGTCCATTCCCTTCCCGTTGTCCTGTACTTCTACCACAACGATATCCTTATCCATGGAGGAGCTTACGGTAATAAGGCCTTTTGTGTCGTCCGGTATGGCCTGTGCAGCGTTTACTATCAGGTTTACAAGCACCTGCTCAATTTTCTGTGAGTTACCGGGGAACTGTTTTACATCTTCCGATAGCTGAAGAGTCATTTCCCCGTGTTTGTGTACCTCATTCTGTACAAGCCGCTGCACAGCAGTGAGAAGTGTGTTTATATCGACATTGTCAACCAGAAGTCCTTCGTCTTTTCTTGCAAAACCCCGGAGGCCCTCCACAATCCCCTTTATTCTCTCCGACCCGTGTCCCATGTCGTCCACAAGCGTCATTATGTGTTCTCTGAAAAATGAGTATTTTAATCTGGCGATTTTGAGGTCGGGATGATTCCTCTGATATTCATCAACAATTGGCAGCATGTCTGTGAGGGCCTGTTTAACAATTTTTATGTTTCCGCGAATGAACTGATTCGGGTTGTTGATCTCATGACCGATACCGCTTACAAGCTGTCCGAGTGAGGCCAGTTTGTCTGCCTGCTGCAGTTGCTGTTCGTAAGTCTTCTCAAGAGTGACATCCCTGTAGAATTCCAGTATTCCTTCAACTTCTTCATCTTTGTTGAACACAGGAAGTGCATGTACTTCCAGAAAACGGTCGTCGTTTCTGATGGTTACAGTTATTGGAGTTTTGTGTTTTACAATTCTGGACAAACGGCAGTCTGCACACGGAGTATCTATGTCGAAACATGCCTGATAGCATTTTGACCCTGGCTGAATGCTGTCGCGGTTGCTCATGATAACATTCCAGTTCAGGTCTATCATCAGAACCTGATCCGGAATTGCCTTGAACATTGTTTCAAATCTTCTGCTGCTCTCATCCATTGTTTCATTTACCCTGCTCAGGTATGAATCAACGGTTCTGAGCTTTTGTTTTTGAGAATCCAGTTCGGTTTCCCTGTTTGCAATCCTTTCCTCAAGCTCTTTCAGACGCTCCGTGAATTCCTCCTCCTCAGCCTGCTTCATGGCAATACTTTCGGAAAGCTCTTTGCGTTCCAGAGCAAGACTGAGCATCCTGCCGATCTGCTTCATCATTTTCCACTCTTCCGGAAGCAGATCCCTCTCGTCATTCAGGTATCCAACCCTGATTTCCCCCCTTACCTCGTCGTTGATGTACAACAGTACCCCGATGTACTCTCCTGAAGGTTCCTGGCCGTATTCAGCTCCCTGGTAAACAGAGTAAACAATGGCTTCCTCAGGGTATTGCATCCCCTGGGCCAGGAATGGGGGAAGTTTGGTGAAAAAGTCTTTTATAGTCTTTGACGCTTCTATCCATTCTGCAACGGCGTAGAGACATGAGAGTTCCTTGACGCGCTCTTCTTTTTCCCAGTCATCCATCTTGCGAAGGGAGTCGGCCTGCCTGCCGAATATCAGGTAGAAGCCGCCTGTAACGCTGCTGGTGTATGCAACTTTCATGGGTGTGGGAACTGAGTCGGCAGCTCCTGTTGAAAAAACCGCCAGCACGCCTCTGTCACCGAGGCTGACTCTTTTCATGGCGTATCTGACGGATTCTATCGAACTGTCATCGAGAATACCGCTGAGATGTTTACCGATTATGTCCGCGTTTCGGGAGGAGCAGGCGTACTTCATGAGCGGGCTGACATAGTGGATCTTCTCGTTGTTATCCACCACCAGGAGAAAATCAAACGTGCTTTCGATGAGAGAATAAAGATCATCAAGGGTTATCATAGTTACCTCCCGTTTCAGACGGCGGCATTAGGAAACATCCGTTGTAAATGTTACAATTATCGGTTATCGTCAAGCGTACATTGTTGTTATGAATGAATCAGTTTGTGTGTATGCTGGCTTTCCTGAAAAACCATGCAATATGAATGAAATGTATTTCAGGTTAGAGATAGAGATAGAGATATAGATGACAATTTATCTTGCTCTGCATCCTGACGCCGCCCCATGGTACATGTCAGTGGCTGTACTCGGAGAAAGCAGGGATTGACAGTACTTTGCTTAAGGCATTTAACCTGTACATAAAGTAGCACATATTTTTGAGAAGGTGTGGAATGACAACATTGACGGCAACGGATGCAAGACGGGAGCTATTTGAGTTGATCAGAGGAGCGAACGATAAACATGAGGTATACAGAATCAGACACCGCAAAGGATCCACAGTACTTCTTTCCGAGGATGATTATAACTCCCTTATTGAGACGCTCAACTTGCTCTCGATTCCTGGCTTCAGGGAGAGTATCAAAAGATCAGCTGATCAGGTTGAGAATGGAGATACTGTTTCTTTTAATGCTGTTTTTAAGCAAGACTAGTGAAAAATATGAAATTCGTTTCACGAAGGAAGCCGTTAAGGATATCCGAAAACTAAACGATCGTGAGACTGGCAAACTTCAGGATATTCTTGTGAAGCAGGCTGCACAGAATCCCAGGTCAGGCAAAAGACTTGTGGGAGATCTGAAGGGATTTTTCTCAATCTGTTTATCCTACAGGGATCGCATCGTGTATTCTATTGACGATGATAAATGTATCATCTACATGCATCGAGCAAGAACTCACTATGGGGATTAGCAATTCAAGGCATTGTTGTCGCTAATAGAGCATTACGATTATGCTTTTTCCTTCCTTCCTTTGCTTTGCAGTAAAACGAAGGCATGATGAGATTTTTTATACTCCACCCAGCATGAATTCTACCCACTGTTCAAGAGTCAGGGCATTTTTGTCAGCAGGTTCAGACCCGGCTGTTGCAAATATCTCATCACTGATCACTTCTTCGAAGAGTTTGTTGGGATCCTCTCCGTCAATAATTAACAGGCGTTTCTGGAATGCCAGCATTCTCCACTCCTGTGAAAAATATTTCCACCTGGTGCCACAGTTCTTGCAGTAGTAGACACCTTCCAGCCAGTACTCTTTTTCAAAATCTTCAATTTCAGAAAAACAGTCAAGCTCCCGTGCAGAGGTCACAAGCTGATTCTGGATATTATCCATCCATCCTGGTCCCTGCTTTTTACCAGCCCAGAAAACGAACTTCTTAAAACCGCAGGGGCAGCCATCCAGAGAGATGTAATGGAGAAGCACCCGCTCAACTGCATTCTCTCTATCCTTGATCTGCTGTTTCATTTTTCTGAGTTGTTCTTTGTTCACAGGAACTCCAAAATTTTAAGATTGATCTCAGGTAACTCAATCATGCAGACTTTCTGAACCACGGACAATGGATGTTGTTCCCGGAGGGGTTTCTATTAGAGAAATTCTGAACTGCCACTGCTTACATCTTTGCTGGAACCACGCTTTGGCAGAAGGTACTTGACATCCTTCCAGTCAAACATGATTCTTAAATACAGGGGGGGTGTTCCATTGAAAAAAGTAATCCCGCTGTTACTGACTATGTTTCTTACCTCCGTTAACTATGCTGATTCCGCCACTCAGACAGACTGGTCTGAAGGTCCTGGAAACCCCCTACCGGTCACCCAGTGGTCATCGAAATTCGGACCAGGATCATGTGTTGACTGGGCCAACAATCCCGGGTTACTGACACTGGATCTTCAGCGAACAGACCTTGCATGGGGCTTTCCGACAGTATACGAGATTATCCTTGCGGATCTGGACGATGACGGGAAACAGGATGTGATTGGAAGTGAACATTATCAACCTGTCATCTGGTTAAGGAATACTGGCGTTGAAACACCATGGCCGTACCAGGTGATCTTCGACGGGCAATGCAACTGTGATGTCCTTCCAGCTCCGGCTGATATGGATGGAGATGGAGATCTGGACATTCTTTTCGCCGACAAGGATTACAATATTTTCTGGGCGGAGAACCTGCTTCCAGATTCTTCATGGACGCTTCATACCATTGCCACTGATCTCTATCGAGCGATGTCACTGCATTCGGCTGATATCGATGGAGACGGAGATCAGGATATTTTCGGCTGTGTCATGAATAATAACTGGGTCGGCTGGTGGGAGAACATAGACGGAGTCGGAAATTCCTGGGATGAACATCTGATAGATACCGCTGTTACTTACCCCTACTGGGTGGAAGCCAGTGATGTTAACATGGACGGTCGTGTGGATCTTTTGCTTGCTGATGCCACCGGCCAGTCCAACAGAGCCAGGTGGTACGAGAACCCCGGTTCTCCATGGATGTTCTGGCCTGTTCATCCTATCAACAACGCAATCAACGTGCCACGACAGATCACCGTATTTGAATTTAACGGGCAGCCGGGACCTGAGATCCTTATGAACTCGGTCAATGCTGATGAGATCTGCTGGTACAGTCAGGACAGTCCGGATAACTGGACTGAACATCAAATTGCAGCCGAATCAACCATCTGGACGGCCTATCCTGTAGATGCAGATGCTGACGGAGATCTTGATATTGCCGCTACCCAGGAGACTACACAAATCATCTTCTGGAATCTTGGCGCAGGATCATGGGAAAAAGAGCGCATAACCCAGTACGGCGATTCGCGGAGATCCGTAGTTCTGGACTACGAGCCAGACGGTATACCCGAGTTGCTGGTTTCCTACCCTTACTGGCCCAATCCCTCCTTTCTCAGAGCCTTTGACCTGGACAGAAATGCAACCTCTGGCGATGCTGCTTCAGTTGTTTTGGATACTCAGGGTAGCCAGTCATGGGGTTCGATAAGCTGGGAATCTACGCAACCTTCGGGCACCAGTGTGGTATTTCAGGTTCGCTCGGGACCCATCTATACACTTATGCGTGACTGGTCGGACACACTGTGCACTCCCGGGAACCTGCAGGGTATTCTCACGGATGGAGACAGATTTCTGCAGTACAAAACCATTTTATCCACCTCTGATCCATTCCTGACGCCGCAGTTGGAAGAGGTTACTATAACCTGGGGACCTTCAGGTATTGCTGAGCAGGGAACGATTGAACCATGGCTTACCGGTCCGTCTCCCAATCCTGTATCCGGTCAATCTTTGATCATGTTGACTCTGGACTCTCCAGGCAATGTACAGGTTGCTTTCTTCGATGTCTCCGGCAGAGTAGTCAATGTCCTGACCGACCAGGTGTATGAAGCTGGTACCCACAGTCTGACGTTACCTGAGCTGCCTGCAGGTGTATATCTGTTACGGGCTGAAATCGATTTTAGTGTTCAGACATTAAGATTCGTGGTTCTGGAATAAGAAGGGAAATATGGGTCTTTGGACAGTTCTCTGTATTTGTGCTATGACAGTCATTAATGGTTCAGATCTGCGTCTTGAAACACCTCTTCTGTGTGGTTCATCGGATCAGCAGCTCTTCCACTACGATGATGGAACAGCATCCTGGCTTACCTGGAGCGGCCAGTGGCGCGGTGTATGGTTCGATCTGGATGATTTCAGTGGATTCGGCAACAGTCTGATCTGTGATTACACCCAGTTCTGGTTCTACCACCACTCCTCCTACGGCTGGGATACATCATTGTTCTACGCGGAACTCTGGACAGGTGAATCAGTTTCCCCATCTCAACTCCTTTCACAGGATTTTGTAGTTGCTACGCATTATTCAGCAAACTATGCAGTGTATGATCCCCCGATTGACTGCGGCAACAGCCTGTGGGTATTTGTGAACACAGCTTTCTCTTCCGGAGGCTGGCCAGCCTCCCTTGGAGACGGAACTGAACAACCTACTGAAAACCACAGTTTCTTCTCCAATGACTTCGAACTATGGGAACCGTGGATAGTGGACGGTACTAACGCGAATGACTTCCTTATCAGAGTTCATGGCTCATTTCTTAGTCTCGAAGCATCCACATGGGCTGGGATCAAGACGATCTTGAGGTGAAGTCCAGTAAAGGCTAAACTGCAATATGCTTCTGGTCAACCTGGGAGCAATATTCATTGAGAGCAGGCTCAACTGAATATTTCTTGTTCTGCTGTCTTATCTTTCTATGCAGCTCTTTACTCGTTGCAGTAGCCAGAATCAGTTATCAATAACCGGCAATTCAATCATGTACACTTTCTGAACACCGGACAATGGATCGTTATTCCAGGCCAGACTGCCATAAGGGGAAATACTGAATTGCCACTGCTTCCCTGTTTCAGGGAACTCTGCGGTACCAATATGATCCCCTGCAGTATCAAAGATATCGAAGACAGGTTTCTCTTCTGTTCCCCGCTGAACCCAGAGATTTCCGTCGCTGTCCACACCGATATTCTCCACCATAACATGGAATGGATCCGGCTCAAAGTCTTCAGGAAGAGCATTTATTCCCAGAGCAGCAAACTGCATTCTGGTGTATTCTGTTTCATCAAGTATTTCCTGCTCTGTTTTTGCCACAGGCGGAAATCCGGGAGATGCGGTAAATATGGAATCAGCACTGATATTCCAGCAGTGAACAACTCCCTCGGATGAAGATTTACGGCTGTAGAAAACACGCCCGTCTTCGTCTGATGAAAGGAGGGTTACTCCAGTTAAACCTTCTGCTGACATGGCGACATCTGAACCATCAAGATTGAATCTGAGGGTATCGGAGAAGAATGAGTATTCCGAAGAGGCATCAGCTAATGAGAATAATGAGGGTTTGATGATTATCAGCATTTTCGTATCGGTCATGTCAATTTTCATTTCGCAGCCTGCAAACAGATTTTCGCCCAATGGAGTAATCGATGTTGGTACAAACAATGGCCAGTCAGACATATCTTCTATGCTTTCACCTGTTTCCGATAGAAGAATAATTGATTGCTTATGCATGTCTGCCACCATAATTCTGCCATCGGGCATGATTGCCATTTCGAAGGGGTAAAGAAACTCGCCGGGGCCACTCCCGCGCCTTGAAAGATTGGCCAGATGAATTCCGTCAGGTGTAAACTCACGAATACAGCAGGCACTCTGATCAAGTACCAGTATGGTTCCCGATGGTGATACTTCCGCGTCTGCAATTGCACCAAGCACATAACACGAGTCACCTATCTCGATACCGATGCTGTCCACCACTGATATGGTTAACCTTTCAGGAAAGGGCTCCTGCCAGACCCCAGGCTCGCCGCATCCCGAGGAAAATACTGCTACCAGGCAAAAGGTTGAGATCAAGAAAATGTATCTGCGTGAATTCATGTTGTTCAGTATCCTTTCCTGATAGAATTAATCTTTGAGGAAGTAGTACAGGCCGAATGCTCCTCTGGAGATAATGAAAATGCTCCACAACGCTACAACAATGTGATTGCTTAGGAGTTCATGAAAGCTTGAAATTAATACAACTGTGACAGAACCTGCAGCAGCATGAACTTTTAAGAGAAGTCCAATTTCTCTCTCATCAGGGCTGGATCCCTTGTTGAACCAGGTATGG
>JAGGYZ010000313.1 GCA_021162285.1 Candidatus Fermentibacteraceae bacterium | reverse complement strand
TGGTTACAGACTCCATCATCTGCCCGATAACACCATCTGTAAGAACATGCTTGACACCGCGTTCAGGAAGAGAAGCTATTTCCTTTTCTGGGAAAGGGAACAGCGTTATGGGACGGAAAAGACCGAGTTTTATCCCCTTTGCCCTGGCTGTATCAACCGCCGTTCTCAGAACACGGCTGACAGAGCCGTAGCCAACTACGGCAATCTCCGCATCGTCCATCATGTACTCTTCAAACCGCACTTCATTTTCCTTGACGGCCTGATACTTTCTGTGGAGAAACATGTTCCATTCCTCAAGATCGTCGTGGTCGATGTAAATTGAGTTGATAAGGTTTTTGTTCAGTGGATTTCCGAAAACAGCCCATTCGCTTTTATCCGGAAGCTCTTTAACCGGTTCAGGAATGGTTACAGACTCCATCATCTGCCCGATAACACCATCTGTAAGAACAAATACCGGGTTTCTGTACTTATCGGCAAGTTCAAAAGCAAGCATGGTAAAGTCACACATCTCCTGGCAGCTGCTTGGAGCCACAACAATGTTGCGGTAGTTACCGTGCCCTCCACCTTTGACAACCTGGTTGTAATCACTCTGCTCCGGGCCGATGTTTCCAAGACCCGGGCCTCCGCGCATAACATCTACAATTACACAAGGAAGAGCGGCTCCTGCGCAGTAGGATATGCCTTCCGACTTTAAGCTTATTCCCGGACCTGAACTGCCTGTCATAACTCTCTGTCCGCTTCCGGCAGCTCCGTAAACCATGTTTATTGCGGCTACTTCGCTTTCTGACTGTAGAAATATTCTTCCGAGTTTCGGCAAAAGCTTCGCAGCCGACTCTGCTATTTCGCTGGCTGGAGTAATCGGGTATCCGTAGTAAGCGGTACATCCTGCCATTGCCGCCCCGTACACCGCGGCATAGTTTC
Organism: Candidatus Fermentibacteraceae bacterium; assembly: GCA_021162285.1. Taxonomy (GTDB): domain Bacteria; phylum Fermentibacterota; class Fermentibacteria; order Fermentibacterales; family JCC-6; genus Sabulitectum. The sequence goes on along the minus strand of JAGGYZ010000313.1, from coordinate 2,785 downwards.
CTTTCATGAGCATTCTAGCCATGCTATGCCTCCTTTTCCGGCTGATAGTTTTTCATGTAAACGGTTATGGCATCAGGTTCAGGACAGGAGTAAAAACAATTGCCACATCCGATACAACCGCTGCCAACATATTCGGCGTAGTGATAACCTTTGGAATTCAATTTCGGCGATTCAACAAGCACATGCACAGGACAGGAAGCGATACACAATCCACATCCCTTACATTTGTCCGGATTCACCTCTGTTCGAGGATATTTAACATCGGCCAACGAGAGACCTCCTTGCTAAGTTTATATAGCGTAACATACAATTAATATATGATATCCGTAAACACCACGGGATTGTACAATTGCATTCGACGGGCTGGAAGTCAAGCTCTTCCAGCGTTGAAACAGGCATTTATACGCCACTGTGCAACCTGTACAGAAGATGCCCCGAAAAGGGCAGAAAATGATAAAAACTACCTCAAACGCTTTCTCCAATTCCCTCCGGTCTGCGTATAGCCCCGCATCTCCAGTTCGATTTCATCACCTGTCCATTTCTCCAGCGCAATACCGGGTTTCCCCAGCCCTGCAGCAACCGCTTCAAGCTGCTTGAGAAATTCGTGCTGTTTCGCGTGGATCGAAACTATCTCCACTGTAAAAATGGTACCTGCTTCCTCTGGCAATTTGATTCTTCCAGACATTTCGCCCAGCTTCTCCACACGATAAACACCGTCTTGTTCTTCAACAAGAAGCGGAAGGGTTTCCAGCACAGCTTTTTTCATCTTCGACCTGCTTGCACGGAGACTCAGCAGGTACACAACAGCAAACAGGATCCCTCCGCTCCATAATTCAAGCTTCCCGAACATGGCCAGAGCAGTGCACACAACAGAATGCAGAAGAAAAGCAGTTCCCAGTGTTGTGCTCAGTATCTGAGACTGCCTGCGGGAGAAAAGCCCTCTGCCGATTCCTCCGGTTAGATGGGAGATTATGTCCCCTCCTGTAATCACGGACACCAGCAGAACAGCAGCAAACACAAGCTCCATGAGAATCAGTGTTCCACCGGGATAGTTCACAGCTTCCCCGAGAGCGGTAATACCCCCGAAAACAAACCCCTCAACGATCAAACCCGGTCTGCTTTTTTTGAACGCAAGAAGAATGACGAAGGCGAGAAGACCGGCTGCTACACCTGCCGCCGCTGAAGCATACCCGTCCCAGAACAGATCGCCTGTCAGAAAAAGAGCAAGAACGAGAAGTTCAGGCCACAGAGTTTTCACGGATTAACCGGTTTCTCTTTGATAGAAACAAACTTGTCAACAGCATCACGAACAATTCGGCGGGCTGTCATTTCACCTTTGGTTCTGCACTTTCCGGTAAACATACGCCACAACATCTTAACAAAACTGACAGGGTGGTACAGAAGCCTTGTAAAGTAGTAATGGTAGTAAGTACCATTGCGGAACCTGTCCAGCTTTGTGTAGTCCTTTCTCCAGACAGGCGAGAAACACAGTTCGTCCAGCTCTGAAAAACCCTGAAGCTCCGGACTCTGCATTGAGGGAGTATCTGGAAATGGGGTCATGATAGGCATTACAACCTCTTCGACTCCAGCCCCTGCCAGCTTTCTGATGTAGGCTCTTGTTTCGCTTCTGTCAGACGGTATTTCTCCGGGCGTTCCGGCAACAAAGAAACAGCACGTGGCCATACCGAGTTCTGAAGCTTTCTTAATAAGTCTCGGCACCCTCTCGATATCTGCGGTTTTGTTCATAAGTTTGAGAACCCGTTTTGAACCTGACTCCGGCGAAAGAGAGAAATACCTGCAGCCTGCCTGTGCAAGAAGCTCCAGAAGCTTCTCATCAAGGGTTTCCATTTTGAGCCCTGACGGGAAGGTAAAAGTAATGTTCATCTTTCTGTCAATAATACCGTGACAGATATCTTCAACCCTTTTCCTGTCTATGGCGAAATTCTCGTCCTGAAGGTGAAAGTCAGTTACACCGTACCTGTCCTTGTAAAACTGCAGCTCCTCGAGTACTTTGCCGGCACTCCTGGCCAGCCAGTGACCTCCACACATCTGCGGCGCCTGACAGAAAGAACATTTGTACGGACAGCCTCTGGATGTAAGGATGTTCATGTACCTGACACCACGCATGGTCGGTCCGTGTCCGTATCCAAGTTTCCAGTAGTTTTCCAGAGGCAGAAGGTCAACTGCAGCAAACGGCTGGGAATCCAGATCGAGAATGTACTTTGTTTTCCTGTCAAGAAACACATCCGCCGTGACAACGCCGTCAAGAGTGTTTAACTCTGTTGTGCCTTCAATATGTGAGAGCAAAGCGGGAACACGATTTTCGCCTTCGCCAAGAACAACAAAGTCTGCCCCGGCTTCTACAAAATCCTCTGGAACAAACGTAGTGTGGTAGCCGCCCACAAGAACAGGCCTGCCGGGGCTTCTTCTTTTGAGCTCTCTCACTATTTCCAGACTCATTGAGTGTTCGCTGGCACAGTGTACTGAAACACCGGCAACTGCATCTTCAGGTACTCTGTCCGCTATCTCGGAAGGTGTAAGCCCTCTGGCCCTGTAGCGTTTCCGAAAAGTGTAGAAACGGTGGGGATCCTCTCCGTAGGCATCTATTATGCCCACATCGTAACCGGCATCTCTCACACTTGCAGCCAGATAGGCGATGCCCGAGGGAATCCCAGGAATACTCCCGTAGAAATCGGCTTTCAGATGAACCACCGGAGGGCGGATAAGTATAAACTTCATGTTAATAGAGTTGAGGCTCAACAGGTCTCTTCATGTACTTCGCCGT
>JAGGYZ010000067.1 GCA_021162285.1 Candidatus Fermentibacteraceae bacterium | reverse complement strand
ATTCCAGTTCTTGTGGCAGTGGCAGCTCCTGTGATCAGCAGTTCACTGGGTTTTTTGGACAGCATAGGAGGTGCTGTTGTTTCCATTTTCATTGTAAATGCAGGCTGGAAAGTGCTTCAGCCTGTAATAGGCGAAGTTACTAATTCGGCTCCTCCTGTGGAAGTGGTAAACAAGATGATGAGTGCGGCAAGGTGTGTTGCAGGTGTAATAAGCATCCACAGATTTCGTGCCAGGATGCAGGGTGGCGGTATATATGTGGATCTTCATCTCCAGGTTAGCGGCGATTATACTGTTTATCAGGGATACTCAATTGGAAAAGAGGTTGAGGAAACTATTATGAGATCCGATTCATCTGTGAGAGATGTCATCGCACGAATAGAACCCTTTTCTCCCTGTGGAGATGCTGATAAGTGTAAAGACTCCTGAAGACAGCTGGTATTTACACCGGTTTGTGTAATGAATATGTTCCTGTTGAGGCAGGGGGTTTATGCTATGTCGTTCAAAGTGTGTAGCAGTGCATTTAAGGATGGTGGGTATCTTCCGGCCTGGTACTCTTCTTCAGGTTTGAATGCTTCACCTCCTTTCGGATGGGCAGAGGAACCGAAAGGCACTGAAAGCCTTTCCATGATCTGTTCTTCTTCACAGAGCAAGGTTCTCTGGGTCCTGTGGAACATTCCAAACACCAGAAAAACTGTATACGGAAGGTTACCGGAAAAAAGAGACCTTTCCGAAGGTATGTGTCAGGGTGTCAACGATATTCTCGGTACCGGCTGGACCGGGCCTGTGGAAAAGCTTCCAGATCTTTCACTGACTTTCACACTGTACGCTCTCGACACGGTTCTGCGCATTCAGGAAGCAGAAGTGACAGCAGCCCTTCTCGAGTCTGCCATGAAGGGGCATATTCTGGGAGTTGCAACCATAAGCTGTATTTACTCCTGAGTTTTGTCACACCCCGCTCATTATCGGAATAAGGAATTTATGACTGCGTCGGATTTCTGGGCTTTCAGGGACGGGATTACATTTCTTAATCACGGTTCGTTCGGAGCCTGTCCCGTACCGGTTCTTGAAAAACGGGAGCAGCTTCTCCGGCAGATTGAGTTGGATCCCATGGAGTTTATGCTCAACGACTACCAGCCGCTTCGTTGTTCGGCACTGGAAGCACTGACGCAGTTTACCGGCGCAGAAAAAGATTCACTGGTGTTTGTTGAAAATTGCACAACCGGTATCAACACAATCCTGCAGAACATTCCTTTGATGCCTGGAGAGAAAATTCTGGTAATGGATCAGGAGTATTTCTCATCAATGAATGCTCTCAGGGAAATTGCCGGCAGAAAAGGTGCAGTTGTTCAGTTGATTCACCTTCCATGTCCGGTGTCTTCCCGGGAAGAAATACTGGAAGCAGTGGCGGCCGCCATTACCCCGAAAACAAGATTTGCACTGATTGATCATGTTGTAAGTTCAACAGGCATGGTTCTGCCTCTGAAAAACATCATTGATCTTCTTTCCAGTTTCGGAATTAAAACTATTGTAGATGGAGCTCACGGTCCTGGTGAGGTTCCTCTTGATCTGAAAAATCTGGGGTGTATGGCTTATGTGGGAAACTGCCACAAGTGGCTTTGCAGCCCCAGGTCATCGGCTGTTCTGTATGTAAGTCCGGAATTCCAGAATAGCTTTCTTCCCCTTGTTATAAGTCATATCCCATCTGATTTCGACACGGAACTCAGCGATTTTCAACTCTACTTCAGCTGGAATGGTACACCGGATCCAACACCAGCTCTGTGTGTTCCCTGTTCAATTGACTTCATGGCAGCGCTACACTCTGGCGGCTGGCAGGGGGTGATGGACAGCAACAGGGAACTGGCTCTGAAGGCAAGAGAGATTTTGTGTTCCGTTACAGGAGCAGAGCCTGTATGCCCGGATTCCATGGTGGGAGCAATGGCTGCTGTTCCACTTGAATGGTACACACCGGATGTTTCCAGGGAAACAGACTGGATTGACCCTCTTCAGAAATGGCTGAAAAATGAGAAAGGAATTGTTGTTCCGGTAACAGATCTTCAGGGCAGTAAAACTAGAATGATCAGATTATCTGCCCAGATGTACAACACTATACACCAGTATCAATATCTTGCAGAGGCTCTTGTTGAATTCAGGAACCGTTTGTATTGAGCCGTTTTTTAACTCTATTGAGACCTTCTTTGTAAATAGTCTATATTTCCTGCTGAGGGAAAGGAGACTGTCTTGATTTATCTTGACAACGCATCCACTTCGTGGCCCAAACCAGGCCAGGTGGTTGAAGCAGTTTCGAACTACATGAAAAACATTGGTGCGAGTCCGGCCAGGGGTAACTGTACGGCGGCAATGGACGCTCTGGGAGTTGTTCTGGACTGCCGTGAGTCTGTTGCCTCGTTTTTTGGAAGCAGTAACCCCATAAACACAGTGTTTACCCACAATGTTACATGGGCCATAAACACCGTTCTTCACGGAATGCTTTTCGATGGAGATAAAGTTGTGTGTTCTGCAATGGAGCACAACGCCGTTACACGGCCTCTCACGGATCTTTCGGATAAAGGGGTTGAGGTAGTTTATTCACCCTGCGACACACAGGGTTATCTCGATCTTGATGCTCTGGAAAAGAACATGCAGGGTGCAAAGCTTGCTGTTATCAACCATGCATCAAATGTTACCGGAACCGTTCAGGATGCGGAAGCTATTTCCAGAATATGCCGGGCCAATGGGGCTGTATTCATGCTGGATGTTGCTCAGAGCGCAGGAGTGGTTCCTTCCGGTTTGTCTCTGGGGCCGGACATCATTGCATTTACTGGCCACAAAGGGCTTCTGGGCGTTCCCGGGACTGGAGGGCTTGTTTTTGCCGACAATTTTGATGCTGAACAGATTCACTCTCTTGCTCAGGGAGGTACAGGCAGTTTGTCCGAGCAGTCCCGGCAGCCGGATTTTCTTCCAGACCGTCTGGAATCCGGTACCATGAATGGTCCCGGGCTTGCAGGGCTTGTTGCTGCCATAGACTTCCTGAACTCAATCGGTCTTGATGAAGTGTACACACGAAAACTGGCCATTGCCGACAAGCTTGCGGCAGGTATAGAGGATATCGCCGGTGCAACGGTGTACAGGCCAGACAACGGCAAGCCGTGGACAGCTGTTGTCTCGTTTACACTGGCCGATACCACAACTCCGGATATCGCAGATTACCTTGCCAGGGAACACAACATCTGCTGCAGGCATGGTTTTCAGTGTGCTGCAGTGGCCCACAGAACCATAGGCACATTTCCCGGGGGAACTGTAAGGCTCAGCCCAGGTCTGTTTACAACCGAATCTGAGGTAGAAAAAGCGCTGGAGGCTGTCAGGATGTTCCGTGGCTGACTATCTGTACATGATATTCAAGTCGATGACCCATGTGCTTTCTGCCGAAAGAACTGCCAGAAAGAGCGGTATATTCTGCAGGATGGTTCCTATACCCAGAAACATCTCAACAGACTGCGGTATGTGTATTTCTGTAAAGACTGAAGACGGACCTGCCTTTCTGGACGCAATGAAAGACAGAGGACTTGAACCTGATAGAGTTGAGGAGCACGAAGGTTCCGGCCCTAAAAGCAGGTGTTACTACAGCTGATTATTCCAGCAGCATAAGCATTTTTTCCGAATCGAAGTGTTTCTGCAGTTTGTCAATTGCTCTGTTTTTAAGCTGTCTTACCCTCTCCCGGCTTATGCCCATGGTTCTACCGATCTCCGCAAGGGTGTGTCTTCGATTTGTACCCAGGCCGAAGAAAAGGCTGATTATAGTTTTTTCCCGTATATCCAGTGTTTCCAGCATTTCAAGCACACTGCTTTTTAAGGAATCTTCCACAACTGCGTCTTCAGGCATTTCACTGTTACGGGAAGGTATCATATCCTGGAAGGTCTTGTCGCTTCCATCGTAAACCGGTCTGTCCAGAGAGAGGTGTGTGCTGTGAATAGACAGCATACCCTCAATGCTTTTTCTTGGTACATCAAGCTGTCCGGCGATTTCGTCAGTTGAAGGAGAACGCCCCAGATTATGTCCCAGCTCTCTTGAGGCTCTGCCCATTCTATACAGTTCATTAACCCTGTTCAGCGGAAGTCTCACTATTCGGGAGTTCTCTGCCAGGGTTTGAAGTATCGCCTGTCTGATCCACCATACTGCGTAGGTAATAAAACGGCAGCCCCGGTTTTCATCAAACCCTCTGGCAGCCCTGATGAGCCCTACATTGCCCTCACTAATGAGATCTTCAAGGGCAACGCCCTGGTTGGCGTACTGCTTTGCTATACTCACAACAAACCTCAGGTTGGCTTCTACAAGAACTTCCTGAGCCTCCCTGTCGTCTGATTTGATTCTTCTCGCCAGACCTGCTTCTTCTTCGGACGTAAGAGATTCCTTTGAACCGATCTCGCGGAGATACAGTTCCAGAGACTTCCCCTCGACCCTTCGAATACCCAAAAGCCACACCCTTTCGGCAAGGGTCATTTACGATAACTTGCTACACAAGACACCGTTACTATCTGCAAATAAAAAAAGCAGTTGTCAAGAGACTCAGATAAGCTGTTTCACTGTTTTGTCTGAAGGATATTTAAGCAGATTATCCAGCATAAATGTGCCTGCAATGTCTCCTGGATCTGTATCCGGACACTCTATAGTGGATACTTTCGGAATTGATCCGGAGTCAAAGCCTCACGGCCATGACCAGGGAAGGCAAGTTCTTCCCGTAAGCGATACTCTTTACGCCACCGGTAAAGAAGCTCTTTTGATATTCCAAGGTTTTTGCAATCTCTGCTGATGATCTGTTGGGGTCCTGCGATAACAAAACTGCATTTCGTTTAAAATCTGAATCAAATTTCCTGCACGGTTGAACACTCATGGTTACCTCCTGCTATTATTTCTAATACCAGCTAACTCAGTGTCCACTCTACCGTGGCAGGATCACTATCCTGTTGGTATGTTGTTTGATACAAATACTAAGTGGAAAGCGTCCGGCGCTCTAAGTTCTGATCTTTGTGATGTTCATTCGTTTTGGCACGCCCGACAGGATTCGAACCTGTGACCTACGGATTAGAAGTCCGTTGCTCTATCCAGCTGAGCTACGGGCGCACCGGTGATGTTAAAGGGGACATGCAACCATGCCCCCTGGTACGCCCCCCGGGACTTGAACCCGGAACCCACGGATTAAGAGTCCGTTGCTCTGCCAATTGAGCCAGGAGCGCATTGATGGGGTGGGAGACCGGGCTCGAACCGGCGACCACCTGAACCACAATCAGGGGCTCTGCCAACTGAACTACTCCCACCACAGAAGTGCCACAATTCTATGAACACCATCCTGATTCGTCAAGCTTAGGAGCGTGTCCGAGAATAGTACACTGGCATCTACATCCACATAATCGGCCACAGCACGCGCGTATTATCATTAAATAGCGTTGCTATCCGTGCTTCCGCTCGGGACGCTCTCGCTACTACTCAAGTTGCTTTTATCTTCAAATCCGCACGTATTCCGGCTCGATCCTGCGGCGTAACTGCTCAGCGCTTATTGTCAGACACGCTCCTGCAGGTGTTCAGTCTTGACGGAAAGAGATTTCGTTTGTAGTAACATGCTATGAGATGTCCAAGATGTTCCAACAGCAACGACAGGGTGATAGACTCCCGCACAGTAAAAGATGGTCGGGCAACCAGACGCCGCCGTGAGTGCAACGAGTGCGGGTACAGGTTTACCACCTACGAATACATAGAAACAAGCTACCCTTCCGTGGTGAAGAAAAACGGGCTGCGGGAGCAGTTCGATCCCAAGAAGCTTGAGAAGGGTATTGCCCGGGCCTGCGAGAAGCGACCTGTTTCAAGTGAACAGATTCAGGCTCTTGTGGAGCAGATAATTTCCCGCGTCACGGAGGAGTATCCTGATGAAGTTGAGGGAAAGTTTATAGGCGAATGTGTTATGGAACTGCTGCAGGATGTTGATCAGGTGGCTTACGTAAGATTTGCCAGTGTCTACCGGCAGTTCAGAGATGTTTCTCAATTCCGCGAAGAGCTGGACAAGTTGCTCAAGGGCTGAAAAACACCTTCCAGTTTTGTATATTCAGCGAATCCATGAAGTGTTTAGATTCTGTCTTTACCATCCTGGTAACGGCAAGTTGAATGATATGTGTAACTAGTTGTGTATTAACAATATGGAAAATAACACCAACAATGGAGGAGCATGAGCAAGGTAAAGAGCTTTGCCGGCGGTACGCACCCTCCGGGAAACAAGGAACACTCCAGCGGTGCAGCCGTGGTGAGACTCCCTGCTCCCGAGGTGGTTACCGTTCCTCTCTGTCAGCACCTCGGAGCCCCGTCCAAACCGGTTGTAAAGCCGGGAGACCAGGTTCTGAAAGGCTCGGTGATAGGAGAACAGAACGGTTTTATCAGCCTGCCAACCCATTCTCCTGTGAATGGAAAGGTACTCCGGGTAGAGAATGTACCCATGCCTCACATGCGCAGTGGCCCTGCAGTTGTTATTAAAACAGAATCGGAAGACGGCGGCGAGGTTTACGAACCCATAACCGACTGGGAACACGCAGACACTTCTGAGCTGGTGAACAGGATCAGAGAAGCCGGTGTGTGTGGAATGGGTGGAGCATCGTTCCCAACATATGTGAAGCTTTCACCGCCTGAGGGTGTTACCATAGACACACTGATTATCAACGGAGTTGAGTGTGAACCTTACCTCACAGCAGACCACAGGCTTATGCTGGAAAGAACTCAGGATCTTATTACAGGAATGAACATTCTTGCCAGTGTACTGGGGGTAACTGATCCAGTTATCGGCATTGAGGTAAACAAACCTGATGCCATAAAGCTTCTTCAGGAAAAAGGCGTGAAGGTTGTTTCTCTAAGAGTTCAATACCCTCAGGGTGCCGAAAAACAGCTGATCAGTGCTGTAACCGGCCGGGTTGTTCCAGCCGGTGGGCTTCCTCTAAATGTGGGTGTTGTTGTACAGAATGTTGGAACCTGTGTTGCTGTGGCTGAAGCCGTCTGTAGTGGTATGCCCAGTATTCGCAGGATAACCACGGTTTCCGGTCTTGGCGTGAATAAACCGGGAAACTTTGATGTCTGTGTGGGAACTCCTGTTTCCGTGCTTATTGAAGCAGCCGGAGGCTATCAGGGAGAGGTGAAGAGGCTTGTAAGCGGCGGCCCCATGATGGGCATTGCTATGTTTACCGATGCCGCTCCTGTAACCAAGGGTACCAGCGGGATACTTGCTCTTTCTCCAGGAGAAGTTCGGGATGTTGAGGAAGGACCGTGCATCCGGTGTGGCAAGTGTGTGGATGTGTGCCCGCTCAACCTTGTTCCCTGCACTATTGCCACGGCTTCCGAGTTCGGAAAGTGGGAGGATGCAGAGAAAGCCGGAGCACTGAACTGTATGGCATGCGGAACCTGCAGTTATGTGTGTCCTGCAGGAAGATATCTTGTTCAACACATAAAACGGGCTCAGAGTGAAATTCGTGCCCTTGCCCGCGAGAGGGAGGCATAATGACTGGAAACAGAATGTTTGATCTTGCTGTCTCTCCTCATATCGGTTCCTCGCAGAACACAAAAAGAATAATGTGGGATGTGGTTATTGCGCTGATTCCGGCTCTTGTTGCAGCTTTCTGGTTCTTTGGTCCCCGTGCGTTGATGCTTGTTGCTGCCAGTGTGGGGGCTGCAGTTCTCACTGAATGGTTGTGCCTCAAATTCATGAAGCGTCCTGTGAACTTTGCTTTTGACGGAAGTGCCGTGGTAACAGGGTTGCTCCTTGCATACAATGTTCCATCAGGCGTACCCTGGTGGATTCCAGTACTGGGAAGTGCATTTGCCATCGCTGTGGCAAAGCAGGCTTTTGGAGGACTGGGTCACAACATAGTTAACCCGGCACTGCTTGGCCGTGCTTTTCTGGTGGCCAGTTTTCCAGTTCTGATGACCGCAGGGTGGATTGCTCCTATGGAGTGGAAAGACGGACACAGAATTGATGTGCAGTCATGTGGCGTATCTACTGCCCTGCTGAGTGAATCAGATGAACTGGATGCACTTTCCGGCGCGACCCCGCTTAATGTTCTGAAACAGACTTTCAGCTGGGAGGGAGAACCTGGAAGAGGTGAAGAGGTAAGAGCTATGCTGTTTTCAAAGCAGAGTCTGAAAAACCTTTTCATGGGCCGTGTAGGCGGCTGCATAGGTGAAACCAGTGCTATAATGCTTCTTCTCGGGGCCATATATCTGGTTCTTCGAGGCGTGCTTGAGCTCAGGCTTCCACTGAGCTATCTTGGTTCTGTTGCGTTGTTCGGGTGGCTTTTCGGAGGCAGTGGATGGTTTAATGGAAATCCACTTTTTCACCTTCTGGCAGGAGGTGTTATTCTGGGCGGATTTTTCATGATTACCGATATGGTGACCACTCCTGTCACGAAGAAGGGCAGAATAATCTTCGGCATAGGTGCAGGTCTGCTGACCATGGTTATCAGAAGATGGGGAGGTTACCCTGAGGGGTGCAGCTATTCTATTCTCCTGATGAACCTCGGCACGCCACTCATAGACAGATACACCAGACCGAGAGCTTTCGGGGAGGTGAAAAAGAATGGGTGAGATAATCAGGGTAGGTCTTATGCTTATGCTGGTAGCCGTGATTGCCGCAGTTGCTCTGGGATATGTGAATTCTGTTACTTCCCCAATCATTGCGGAGCAGAAAGAGCAGGCTAAACTCGCGGCTATGATCGATGTGGCAGGTTCCCTGGGAGCAGGAAATCTTGTTTTTGACACCCTTTCAGTACCGGAGCTTGCCAATCCTTATGCCGGAGTCGATGAAACTCTGGCAGTTGTCGCTGTAACAGATTCAACTGGCAGTGAACTGGGTTATCTGTTTGTCGCTTACGGGAAAGGTTATTCCAGCACGGTACAGACATTGATCGCAGTGAACACCAGTGGTACAGTTACCGGCAACACAGTTCTTTACCAGCAGGAAACTCCTGGACTGGGCGCCAATGTGTCAAACCCTGCAAAGTTCCTTTACCAGTTTGACGATCGGAATGCTTCTACACTCGTTCTGAAGAAGGACGGAGGAGGAGCTGAAGGACTGGATGCCATCACCGGCAGCACTATTACTTCACGGGCGGTAACCTGCTCAGTGAAAGCAGGGCTCGATGCCCTTTCCGATGCCGGCGTTATTCCGGTGGAAGGAGGTGTTATATGAGTCTGGCACAGAACTTTTCCAGAGGTATTGTAAAGGACAATCCGATTTTCAAGCAGGTTCTGGGGATGTGTCCTTTCCTTGCAGTAACAACCAGTGTTGAAAATGCGCTTGGAATGGGAGCAGCAGCCACTTTTGTGCTGGTATTCTCCAACTTTCTTGTTTCACTTTTCAGAAAAGTGATACCTTCAAAAGTAAGAATTCCAAGCTACATTGTTATCATCGCTACTTTCGTTACGCTGGTTGATCTGCTTATGAACGCGTACCTTCCTGCTCTGCACCAGAGTCTGGGTATTTTCATACCTTTGATTGTGGTCAACTGTATTATACTGGGCCGGGCAGAGGGATTTGCCAACAAAAACAAAGTTCTTCCCTCCGTACTGGACGGTATCGGGATGGGCCTCGGGTTTACCCTTGCTATGGTGGTTATGGCCACATTCAGAGAAATCCTGGGGAATGGAAGCTGGCTTGGTTTCAACCTCCTCGGTGAGTCCTACCAGAACCAGCCGCTGCTTATTGCAATACTGGCTCCCGGTGCATTCATAATCATGGCTTTCATCCTTGGTTTTTTCAACATAATGGAGAAGCGTAAAAGGGGAGGTGTTAAATGAACCCCTCAATGCTGATGTCTGTTGTTGTTTCTGTTCCTGAAGGCGGTGAACCTTCGTTCAGTATTGCAAAGATGATGGCTATTATCGTAAGTGCAGTTTTCATAAACAACTTCGTGCTCTCAAGATTCCTGGGAATCTGTCCCTTCCTCGGTGTGTCGAAACAGCTTGACAGTGCTGTGGGAATGGGAGCTGCTGTTGTTTTCGTGATGGTGCTGGCTACTCTTGGCTCATGGCTGATCTACTACAATATGCTGGTGCCAAGTGGCCTGGAGTACCTGCGTACTATTACCTTTATTATCATCATCGCAAGCCTGGTTCAGCTGGTTGAACTTGTTCTGCAGAAGTTCAGCCCGGCACTTTACGATGCCCTTGGTATATACCTGCCTCTTATCACCACCAACTGTGCAATACTCGGCGTTGCAGTGCTTAACATTGATGACAAATTCTCTCTGGGTTACTCCCTCATCAATTCTGTGGGAGCCGGAATAGGTTTCACACTGGCCCTTGTTCTTATGGCCGGTCTCAGAGAACGCATGGAAACTGCCAATGTGCCGGCTGCGCTCAAAGGGCTGCCCATAGCTTTTCTTATTGCAGGAGCCATGTCTATAGCATTCCTGGGCTTTGCCGGGCTGGGAGGATAGAGCATGACAATTTCAGTTGTTCTGATACTTCTGTCCAGCCAGCAGGAGTCGTCTTTGTGGTCTGCAGTTTCCGGGCCAGTTGTTATTCTGGGGTCTGTCGGCCTGCTTCTTGGTCTTGGTCT
>JAGGYZ010000116.1 GCA_021162285.1 Candidatus Fermentibacteraceae bacterium | reverse complement strand
ACTGATCCAAAAAAGCGGGAAGAGCTTTCGCCCTTCCCGCTGCAACTCTGTGAAAACACCGCTGTTTACTTCGATGCGGCTTCCATAAGAATCTGAGCTATCTCGGGACGGGTAAACTCAGGCGGAGGAAGTATTCCGTCGTTGAGCATGGCTCTTACCTTTTTGCCGGAGAGAAACACTCTGTCGGCTCCTGTGTGGGGGCATGTTCTTGCTGTGGCCATGCCGCCGCAGACATTGCAGTAAAAAGCGTGCTCAAACTTCAGAGGAATAATATCTATCTCCTCCGGTTTGAACGATTCAAATATTATCTGTGCATCGTAGGTACCGTAGTAGTCTCCCACCCCGGCGTGGTCTCTGCCCACTATGAAATGGGTACAGCCGTAGTTCTTTCTTATAAGCGCGTGGAAGATCGCCTCCCTGGGGCCGGCATAGCGCATGGCAGCCGGAAAAACACTGAGAGCGGTTCTGTCTGCAGGGTAGTATTTCTCAAGAATGGTCTCGTAACACTTCATTCTTACATCAGCCGGGATATCATCGGCCTTGGTGGCTCCCACAAGTGGATGAACAAGCAGGCCGTCCACCATTTCCAGAGAGACCTTCTGCAGGTACTCGTGGGCGCGGTGGATAGGGTTTCTGGTCTGGAATGCAACGATGCTCTTCCAGCCTTTTTCCTCGAAAAGTGCTCTGGTTTCTTCAGGAATCAGCCTGTGCTCTCTGAAAGGCTCGTGATCGCGCATATCGATGGCACTGATCTTCCCGCCGATGTATGTACCGCTGATGCTTTTGAGATACTGAACACCGGGGTGGTTTTCGTCATCGGTGAGAAGTGTCTCTCTGGCTTCATGCATAAGATCAGCCTGGAATATGTCCTCAACCTTCATGGTTCCCCGAAGAACGCCGTTGTAGTTGAGAACAACCTCATCTCCCACGGAAACCTCAGGATCACCGGCTTTCTTTGAAAACACAACAGGAAGGCTCCAGACAATTCCGTCTGCAAGACGCATGCGATCTACCACCGAGCTGTAGTCTGCGCTTACCATAAACCCCTCAAGAGGGCTCATCGCTCCGCAGCCTATCATCTCAAGATCGTTTTTCTCCCGTTCGTTCAAATTCAAAACCGTGGCATTTCTGGGAAGCTGGTCTTCAGTAATTGTTCTGTTAACCAGTCTTCCTCCGTGGGGTTGTATCATTGCATCCTCCTGTTTTTCGTTTGCTTTCACTGCTGATCCACAGTACGGGGAACATATTTTACCGCTGCCAGTGAACGGGTGGCAACTCCCTGATCGAGAAGATCCTGTATCACAGCCTCAATAGGTATCCTCTGCCAGTCTTCGTAGTAACGGGCGGCAACCCGTGCTCTGGCATCCAGAACAAGAACTGCCGGAAGGGCTCTTATACCGAAAGTCTGCATTGCCTGGCTGTCCGGGTCAGCAAGAACAGGACAGTCTATCTGCCACTGCCTCACAAGAGAGTCCGCGGTGGTTGTCTCTCTGCCGGCAAGTACGACAATTCCGAACATGGGCTGATTTATGAACAGACTGTCCAGCTCACTGAACCTGGAAAGGTCTTCAAGGTCAGACAGAGTGTTGAAATCGTTAAAAAGAACAACCACCACATGCCCTCGAAGCTGGTCGTACAGACTGAGGGGTTCAGCGGTGTTGAACCAGGTTCCCTCGGGAAAATCGCTGGCGATATCAGCCCTTCCTGCAGGAGGACGGGCAGGGCTCTGCTTGAAAAAATAACCGGCTATCATTGCAAGAACAACAACACCCGCAGCGAAGAAAACTATGCTCTTCAGCTGATACCTCTTGTACTTCGAGTCTTTCAGTTCCCTCTTCAGTTGCTTTATCAAACGCCTGGAACTCCCATTCTATTCATCGCTCGCTTCGGGTTCAGGCGGAGGTGTAAGCGTTGTAAGATCCAGCAGCCAGCGGTCACCCACCAGCTTTACCGGTATTATCTGTTCTCCCTCGGAAGTAGCAATGGTCACAAGGGCTGTAGTTGAATCGGAAAGCTCAACACCCCTGACGGAACTGGACAGGTCAGAGATCTCATCTGAAGTCTGTGCCATCCTGGTGAAAAGCAATTCACCGTCCATTGCCGCAAACTCTTCCTGCGTTACCGGAACACTGAGTGAGGCCAGGAATTCAGAGCTTTCCGTGTATCCGAACTGATGGAACACCACGGCTGTTGAATCCCATGCAGCACGGGTACCCGGCGTAAGCAGCTGCCACGCTTCAGACCATGAAGAGTCGGCCAGAGCTATTGTAAATGCCTTTACTGAATCGGAAGCAGGGTGATTCCCGCAACCGGCACCCAGAATCACCAGAACCGCAAGACCAACTGTGCTTATTTTATAAAACATGGACCACCAGCCCGCTGCGAAGTTTCGGCTCGAACCATGTTGATTTCGGTGGCATTACATTCCCGCTGTCGGCTACGGCAATAAGCTGATCCACCGAAGTTGGAAACATTGAAAATGCAACCGAATAGTTCCCGGAATCAACAAGTTTCTCCAGCTCGGAAGTTCCCCTGATACCGCCAACAAATTTGATGTGTGCTGCGGTCCTGGGATTCTCCACACCAAGAACAGGAGCAAGAAGGTTCTCCTGAAGAATGCTGGCATCCAGGCTCTTTACCGGGTCTTCTGCCGGGAAACTGCCGGCAAGAGGCTTTATGGTATACCAGTCTCCGTCCAGATACATACTGAACTCCTGGTTTCCGGAAGGCTGTTTGAGCCCCGTCTTTTCCACTGCAAACTTTTGCGAGATCTGTTCCACAAACTGCCCTGGTGTACGGGAGCTCAAGTCCCGAACAACACGGTTGTATGCAAGTATCTTCATCTGGCTCTTCGGGAATATCACAGCAAGGAAATAGTTGTATTCCTCAAGACCTGTGTGACCGGGATTGGCCTGTTTCCTTCTTCTTGCAATGATCGCTCCTGACGCGCTTCTGTGGTGACCATCAGCAACATAGAGGAATGGTGCTTCTGCAGAAAAGATTTCCTGAATTCTGTGTGTGACCTTTTCGTCGGAAACAACCCAGAAGGTGTGTCTGATCCCGTCGTCAGCGGTAAAATCGTATACCGGCTCCTCCCGGCACACAGACTGCTGAATTCTGTCAAGTACGGTAAGGTCCGGATAGGTAAGAAACACCGGCCCGCACTGGGCATTCTGGGTTTCAATGTGGCGGATACGGTCTTCTTCCTTTTCTTTTCTGGTAAACTCGTGCTTTTTTATCACATCGTTGTCGTAATCTTCTGCAGAAACTGTAGCCACGAGACCTGTCTGAGAGTGATCACCCATGATCTGACGATAGAAGTAGAAACAGGGTTTGCCATCCTGCACCATCAAGCCGTCCTCCATGAGCCGGCGGAGGTTCCTTGCCCCCTGCTGGTAAACCTGATCGCTGTACAGATCAACTTCCGGGGAAAGATCAACCTCCGGCTTTACCACCCTGAGAAAACTCAGTGGATTGTTCTTCACCAGATCCCTTGCCTCCCGGGAATCGAGCACATCGTACGGTGGTGAGGCAATCTGTTCTGCAAATTCTTTTCCAGGTCTCAGGCCCCTGAATGGTCTTACTGTTGACATGTATTTCTCCTCCGGTATCAGTTCAGCCGAGCCATCTCGGCATCAACCATTTCCCTCACAAGGGAAGCGAAGTCTATTTCAGGTTTCCACCCCAGTGCCTTTTCTGCTTTCGAAGCATCTCCCTGGAGGGCATCAACCTCGGTTGGCCGCATGTAACGGGGGTCTGTTACTACAAAATCGTGCCAGTCAAGCTGGAGGTAACCGAACGCTTCCTCCAGAAAATCTCTTACCGAATGCATTACACCGGTTGCTATCACATAGTCGTCTGCCTCCGGCTGCTGAAGCATGAGGTACATGGCTCTTACATAATCCTTTGCATGCCCCCAGTCGCGCCTGGCATCCAGATTTCCAAGGCTCAGTTTACGACTGAGGCCCTTCTTTATTCTTGCAGCTTCCCTGACTATTTTTCTTGTTACAAAGTTCTCTCCCCGTCTTGGAGACTCGTGGTTGAAAAGAATACCGCTTGAAGCGTGCATATTGTATCCTTCTCTGTAGTTCACAACCATCCAGTGGGCGCACAGCTTTGCCGCCGCATACGGGCTTCTTGGTCTGAAAGGGGTTTCCAGGTTCTGAGGAGGGGGGCTCGAACCGAAGAGCTCGCTGGTGGAGGCCTGATAAAATCTTGAACTGCCTGACATTCCGGTTTCCCGAAGAGCGTCCAGAAGCCTTACAACACCTATTGCATCAACATCGCAGGTGTACTCCGGAACTTTGAAAGAAATACCCACATGACTCTGAGCAGCAAGGTTGTACACTTCATCAGGCTGTGTTTTCTCTATAATTCTGTTCAGGGCACTGGAGTCGGACAAATCACCGTAGTGAAGAAACAGTGTTTCCCCGTAGATGTCTCCGTTCTGGATCAGGTGTTCAATCCTGCCACGGTTAAAACTGCTTGACCGACGCACAATTCCGTGAACTGTGTACCCTTTTTCAAGAAGTAATTCTGTAAGGTAAGAACCATCCTGACCGGTTATCCCGGTTATCAGAGCTTTCTTCAAACAATTCATCCTTTCTTGCTACAGAGAAAACTGACGCTAAGATAACACCATATCTAACTGTGGACAAAACCCCGGCTAAGCAGCCTCTTCAAAGCTCCTCTTTCCCTGAAGTAGCGGGGATCAAGAACCTTTGTTCCAGTCTGTTTCAGGTACCTTTTCCACGGTTTTACACTGGTGCCTTCCTGCATTGCCAGAACGGCGCCCTCATAAAGAATTCGCCATCTCCACTCCGCCTCTCCGCAGCTCCAGTCGGCAAGCAGTTTGGGAAGAACACCAGGATTTGCTCCCAGGTGTACCTTTTCCAGAAGAGCAATTTCCCTCCACGGAGATTTTTCCGGTGTAGTACCCGGTTGACTTGCATGCCCTGCAAGCCTGAGAGCTCTGTGTCTGAGAACTTCCATAGGCGCGATCTCAGCGCAGCGGCGGTAGTCTTCCCTCGCTTCTGCGAGCAGATACAGAGGGCCTGCTGCAAGAGAGAAAGCCTTTTCCCCGTTCCCTGTATTTACACACAGACGGTGAGCGTTAACAAATTCCTGCTCTGCAGCCTGCCACAGAAATGCCCGGGCAAGAATGTCTGCCAGAAAAGCCCGTTCACTGCTTCCCTCAGAATTCTCTTCTGCCAGTGAAGTCGCCACGGCAACCGCTGCGTCTTTCTGACCCAGCTCGAGGAGAAGAACAGCCTCGAGTCGCTTCAGAGACGCTGTTTTTGCTGCTGACTTTTCTGTCCTCAGCCGGTTCCTTGTTACAAGCAGTTGACGACCGGCATTTCTTGTCGTATTAGGAGCCATAATTGGAGAAAGGAGTCTCATTTCTTATGAGTGACTTGATCGACGAACTAACCGACGATCCAACTTCAGGTGCATCGGGAATATACATAAAAGTTCTGAACCATATAGTTCTCGGGTACCTCAAGGGTGATGATCTGGCAGATATTATCCGCGAAAAAGCCGGAGACATGATTTCTCTGAACTACCTTGCAAACCGCCTCCAGGGTGTCCAGCTGTTCAAACAGAGGGAAATTGCCAAAGAACTCCAGAAACAGGTAAGAGCAGACTCCTTTTCATCCGGCATCCAGCTTTACAAAGGTCTTGCCAACTCAAAGAATATCATTCTGTGTCACTCCAACAGCGGTACTGTTCACAGGGCACTGGAGCACAGGAAGAACCGCATAGAGCTTGTTTACCAGACACAGTCCAGACCGGGAACTGACGGGCGGGAAGGTGCCAGAATTTTTAAAAACAACGGGTTCACTGTTAAACTCATTGCTGATTCAAGAATTTCTACAGCTATCAAAAACGGTGCCGTGCCTGTTCTCGGGGCAGACAGCGTAACCCAGACTTTTTTCGTAAACAAGGTAGGCTCCGCTTCTATTGTGGAGAAGGCTCTTGAGGCTGGAATTACTCCCATAGTGGTTGTCGGCTCAGAAAAGGCATGTACAGAAGAAACCTACGGCGACAGGCCGAAAAGCGATCTGTTTGAAAGAATACCTCTGGACAAGGTCAGGCTTATCGTGGGAAGCTCAACTTACAGGATGCCCCGCGACAGGAAACGCCTGTGGAAAATGCTTGAAGAAAACGACAAAAGATAGAAGTTTGCCTGTGAGTACTGCAGTCCCTTCATCCGCTTTTCCTGAAAGAATCGTCTGATGGCACTTAAATCTGTTTTTCAGGGGCACTGGCGTGCTCTGGAAAACAGGTGGCTCTCAGAGTACACTGCTCTGCAGCACACAGGCACTACAGCAGTAATTACCGCAGGGCAGTCTGTCGCTGTCCGTCTCATGGGCATGATAACCGGAGAAGCCTCCGGTACAAGGTTCATGCCCGGTTTTCCCGCTCTGTCAGAAACTCTTGCCGTTTCCATTTCAGGCAGACCGGTTCCACGCTGGCATCTTGTAGCCCTTGCGTGCAGAGCAGGCTACAGCCCTGAAAGTGCAGATGCAGCTGTATCCTTTTTTGAGAAACTCATCGAGATGGGCGTGTCGGCGGAAATCTTCCGCATTGTTACCCAGTCCACAAAAGGGCTTCACCCTGAGGTGATCAAAACAGCAGACAGTTTTGCCACCTATTTCCAGCTGAGAGAGCAGCTTCACCCCTGTTCACCTGACCGCATCTTTGCAGAGGGCCCCGTAAACACCAGCCGGTTTGGAACCTACATGTTCTACGGATTCTACGACCTCAACCCCCGGCAGAGAGCCTATGTAGAAAAGCTTTCTGAAACTGCTGACATAGTGTGGTTTTCCCCTGTTCACCCATCTCACCAATGGAGAGAAACATCTGCCAGAACCACAAAATTTCTTATGAAGCTCGGGGCGGAAAGAACAGTTCGGGTAGATGGAAGTACACCGCTTTCTCCCATGGCACAATTCGCTGAAAATTTGTTGACCGGAAAAGTTCTCAGCGGAAACGCAGAGGTACAGCTGATCCGATGCAGTTCCGGCATGGGTCTTGCCAGAGCTGTCACCAGCACAGTGCAGGAACTCCTCGGTGAATACACTGCTGACGAAATAGCGGTAGTTTCAACAGGAGAAGATGCCGATCAGATCACAGCGGGGCTGCACACAGCTGGAGTACCCTGTGCATCTCCTGTGAAAACAAAGGTCTCTTCTCTGCCGGTAGGGCGGTTCATTGAACGGCTTCTGGAACTTCCAAAGAACAACTTCCACCACAAAGACATAGAAAAACTGCTTCTTACAGGAGCAATATCCATACACAACACACCGGATGCCGGAGAGTATGCGGAACACGCAGGCAAAACCGGAGCCAGGTTCGGGCTTGATTCTCTGCGCCAGACGGGATTCCCGTTTGCAGAACTTGTGGCAGAATTTTTCAGGAAGCTCCCCTCTGAGGCAGACGCTGAGAACTACCGGACAAAACTGATGGCCCTTGTTTCAGAACTCTGCGAAAACTCCCTTCCTTCGTTTATTACCGATTCACTGCTGCAGCCGGGAGCTTTCAAGGTAAACTGTACTGTAGCTTTCGATGTGTTCACACAGATGGTCAAAGCTGCTCTGGATACCACCGTTAACCTCAGAGAAGCGACAGCTGGCGGTATTGCCGTGGTGTCTCCGGAACAGGCAAGAGGAATTCTGAAGAAGGCTATTGTACTCACCGGCATGGAAGAAGGGGCTTTCCCAAGAAAATTCATCAGCGATCCAAGGCTGCCTGCAGAAATACGGAAACAGCTTCAGCTCCCTTCCCTTGACCTCCGGGAAACCGATGACGCATTTCTTCTGAGACAGGTTTTTGAAGCTGCCGGTGAGAAACTCACAGCAGTCTGCCGAAACATCGATGCATCAGGCCGGCCGCTGGCTCTGTCTCCTTTTCTCGCTCCTCTGTCCGGTGAACATTCTCCGGTGAAAGAAGTTACTGTATCCAACTCCCCACTGAAAATACTGAACATCCCGCCGAATCCGCCTTTTCTTGTGTCTTCTGCACAAGCCCAGCTGGAACGACTGAGGTACGATCCGGACAATCCGTCACCGGATTTTATACACTGCGGGATGATTGGCCCGGGAATCTACAAACTGGATAAACTGTATGCTACTGTTCTAGAAAACTACAGCAGAGACCCTTTTTCTTTCCTCAAAGACAGAGTATGGGGTGTCAGCGAAGCCGTTGAATTTCCAGTAACTTCAGAACCTGATCCGCGCGCCAGAGGAAACATAGTACACCGATGCATTGAAACTGTTCTGGAGGAAGATATACCTGTGGATCAGGTTGT
>JAGGYZ010000311.1 GCA_021162285.1 Candidatus Fermentibacteraceae bacterium | reverse complement strand
TAAACTGCTCTTACTGAGCCAAACAGCGTGCTGCACTGCAACAGGGCTGCAGTGGAATCCACGCCACCGGAAAGACACACCAGAGCCGAACTACAGGAGTCAGGCCCCAAATTTTGCCAGTCTTCCTGCTGCAGCCAGAAGAAGCGGCATCAGTTCACTGCCTTTGAATGTACCCAGGGCACCTGAAGCGGCTTCTCTCTCTGTAAACCTGCTGCTCCATCCGGTTCTTTGAGGACCGCCATGAATAAGAACCGGTACCGGATGCCAGCTGTGAAGTTTCATTGGACAGGGGGTAGAATGGTCACCGGTTATACAGATAACATCGAACCCGCACTGGAGAAGTTCAGGAATGACTCTGTCAAATTTTTCTATCTCCCGGACTTTTCTTTCGTGGTCTCCATCTTCACCTGAACTGTCTGTGTACTTGTGATGAAGAAAAACAAAATCTTTTCCTGCTTTAAGCGCGTTGTTCACAGCCACAACTTCCCCGCTGAGGTCTGACGGGTCCGACTGAAACTGTTCCATACCTGCAAGAGAAGCCACACCGCGGTACATGGGGTAAAGAGCAACAGCGGCAGGATTCAGCTTGTATCTGTCCTGCATTGCAGGAAGGTCTTTATGAAGAGCGAAACCCCGTAGAAGAAGCCCGTTCGCAGGTGACTTGTCTTTCAGAATCGCCATGGATTTGTTTATAAACTCATCAACCACACTGACTGCCAGAACAGCATCTGAATCTGTGGCAGTTACCGGAACAGGCTTCTCGCCTGTAAGACCTGGATCTGTATCGTGTATGTGTTCTGAAAGACCGGCGCCACGGAACACAACGCACGCCCGGTGTTCTTTCACAGGTTCCACAAACACCTCAACCCCGGGAACAGACACTTCTTTGAGCTGATTTACAAGTTCAATGCACAGATCAGTTGAAATTCTTCCTGCTCTTCTGTCCAGAATTACACCGTCTTCTCCCAGAGTGCAGAAGTTTATTCTTGCAGCGAGATCACCGTGTTTCAGTTGAAAGCCAATACCCAGAGCAGCGAGAGCTCCTCTTCCCACAAGGTACTTTACCGGATCGTATCCAAACAGAGCCAGATGCCCCGGGCCGCTGCCCGGCGTGATACCTCTTCCAACAGGACACTGCTGCCCAAGGGCTCCACCTGCTGCAAGTCTGTCCATGTTAGGGGTTTCAGCTTTTTCCAGAGGCGTTAAACCGCCAAATTCAGTAATGGGAAGATCACCCACACCGTCCATAACCGCCAGCAGAATCTTTCCTCCGTTTTTCAGAGAAAGTTGCGAAACGAGATCAGATGCCATTATGCACCCTCCTCTTCGTATTCAATGGAACTGCCCTGTGTTATCACGCCGGCATGGAATGGCTTCTCCCCTGCCTGTCTGAGCAGCTCGATAACCTTTTCCGGTTCCGGGGTCACAATCAGGAAACCTGCCCCCAGGTTGAACGCCCGGCGCATTTCCACTTCAGCAATACCACCGAGCTCCTTTATCAATTTGAACACAGGCGGTACAGGCCACCCGGGAGTTATAAAGGCTCCGCAGCCGTCAGGCAGAATTCTGATCAGGTTTCCGGGAATACCTCCCCCTGTTATGTGAGCCATTCCCGTTGCAAGCCCCTGTTCAAGCAGAGGTTTTACCTGCTTCAGGTAGCTTCGGTGTACCTTGAGAAGAGCTTCCCCCACAGTATCATCACCAAGAATGCTGTGGTGATCGTGAACTGTCAGGGCTGCTTTTTCAAACAGAACCGCGCGGGCCAGAGAGTAACCGTTTGTGTGCAGGCCACTTGACGGAAGCCCTACTATTCCGTGACCCGGAGCAACTGCAGTTCCGTCAATTATCATGCCCTTGTCCACTGAGCCAACAATGGTTCCTGCAACATCGTAGTCTCCAGTGTTGTAAAAACCCGGCATCTCAGCTGTTTCGCCGCCAAGCAGGGCACAACCGTTCTCGAAACACGCTGTGGCAAGACCTGTAACTATGTCTGCAGCAACAGACGCATCGAGCTTTCCGCAGGCAATGTAGTCAAGGAAGAAAAGAGGATGGGCGCCCTGCACCAGAATATCGTTTACACAGTGATTTACCAGATCACGGCCCACTGTGGTATAGTCGTTCTTCAGTGCTGCCACCTTCAGTTTTGTACCAACACCATCCATACTGGCAACAAGAACAGGCTGAGTCATGCCTGGAAAATCCGCCTTGAAAAGCCCGCCGAAATGCCCCAGTTCAGAAAGAACATTTTCGTTGAAAGTTTTCTTTACTTCCTTCTTCATCAGTTCTACTGCACGGAGACCCTCATCAATGTTCACCCCGCTGTCTCTGTAGTCAATTCCGCTCATTCTGTTATCCTGTCAAGCTGGTTGGTGGAAAGATAGAAACTGAGCCTTTCATCAATTTCACTCTTTCCCAGATTACGCAGGGCCTCAACGCCGAATCCGCTGATTGCAAAGCTGGCAGTTACAGAACCGTAACACAGCCCGCGGGTGATGTTTCGAAATGTGAGTTCTCCCCCGATACCTGCCAGGAAACCAAGCATTCCTGCGGCAAAACTGTCTCCTGCACCTGTGGGGTCAATTACTTTTTTTACAGGACAGGCAGGGAGAAGGAATGGCTGGGGTCCGCCAAGAACCATCACACCACTCGCTCCCAGTTTGATCACAAGAAATCTGGGACCGCGTTTCAGTATGTATCTGCCTGCTCTGAACAGATCGCTGGAACCAGACAGCTGTCTGGCCTCTGAAGCATTTACAAACAGCAGATCAACTTTCTTGATTGCCTTCAGAACAACATCTTTTTTGTGTTCAATCCACAGGTTCATGGTATCCATAGCGATCCAGGTGGGATTCTTCACCTGATCAAGAACACGCAGCTGAAGGTCAGGATCGATGTTGGCAAGAAACACGAAGGGAGTTTCCCTGTAGTCTTCCGGAAGAACAGGTTCAAAACTGGCAAAGACACCGAGTTCTGTTCTGATGGTCTTGGCATCTCCAAAGTCCGGACCGTAAACACCTTCCCACCTGAATGTGGGACCGCGCCCTATGGTTAAACCCTCTATATCAACATTTCTGTTTTTAAGAAAACTCTTCTCTGTGCTGGGAAAGTCCGGACCTACAACCCCGACAATGCGAACTCTCGAAAGCTGACCGGCTGCAAGGCCGAAGTAAACCGCAGACCCCCCGAGAGTGTCCTCAACCTTTCCCGCAGGAGTGGTAAGTGTATCAAGGGCAACAGAACCAACTACAAGAACAGACATAGACTGTTCCTCTCTACATTTTTTCCGGGGCGTTGACCCCGAGAATTGTTAATAAATCTCTCAGCGTGGCACGCACAGCCATACACAGCGTAAGCCTTGCTGCAGTTGTTTCCATGTTTCCAGGGTCAACAACCTTGTGGTGCTGATAAAACCCGTGAAAGCCCCGGGCAACCTCAGCCAGCATATCCGGAATCCGGTTTGGTTCCAGAGCCATGGCTGCTGCTTCCACCCTGAGTGGTATTGTCTCCAGAAGTCTCATCAGGTCTCTTTCCCTCTCCCCTGATAGCGCAGACAGCAGAAGTTCGGAATCCTTTACAACAAGACTTTCGGCATCGGGAAGCTTTCTTAGAATCCCTGCAATTCTGGCAAAAGCATACTGAACATAGAACACGGGATTCTCCTCGTTGTCCGCAGCTGCTGCTGCAAGGTCAAAGTCCATGTGGGCTTCAGCTCTTCTGGTGAGAAAGATGTAGCGGACAACATCGGCAGATCCCACCTCGTCAATCAGATCGCGGAGAGTAACAAAGTTGCCTGACCTGGTAGACATCTTGACCTTTTCCCCGCCTCTTACCAGAGTAACAAACTGGTGAAGAATTATTCGAAGTCTGCTGGAAACTTCATCTTTCCCGATGAGTTCTCCAACAACAGCTTCTACATCCCTGCATGTGTCTATGTGATCGGAGCCGAAGATGTCTACAATGAGATCATAACCCCTGCGGAACTTGTTCAGATGGTAAGCTATATCAGGCATTCTGTATGTGTAAGAACCGTCTTCGCGCATAATTACCCGGTCGTCCGGGCGACCGATCTCAGACAACTTCAGCCATATCTTCCGGGGATCTTCCCCATCACGGTAAACAAGTTGCTTCTGCTCCAGAAGCTTTATTGTTTCCTCTACAGCTTCCGGAATAAGCTCGCTCTCGGCAAAATACCTGTCAAATGTAATACCCAGAAGCTTCAGATCATCACTTATCAGCGTGAATGCTCTGTTTCCCGCATACTCCCGAAACAGTTTCATCTGCTCAGGCCACTTCAGCAGGTCTCCCTTTTCCTCTCGCAGCTGTTCTGCCCATGAAACTATGTAGTCTCCCTGGTAGCCTCCTTCAGGAACATCCATTGAGATACCGAGAAGTCCCATGTACCTGGCAGCAAGCGATTCCGCCAGTTTGTCCATCTGTCTTCCCGCATCGTTGAAGTAGTATTCCCGCTGCACATTCCACCCTACAGCCTCAAGCAGCCTGGAGACTGCATCACCAAGTACCGCCTGACGACAGTGACCAACGGTAAGCGGCCCTGTGGGGTTGGAGCTGACAAACTCTACAAGAGCAGTTTTACCCTCTCCTGCCCGGGGAATGAACCGGCCGGGACCTTCCTGCGCAACTGCAGATGTAAACTGAGCAAGGTAATCGCCCGACAGTGTGATATTGAGAAAGCCGGGTCCGTCAATCGTTAC
>JAGGYZ010000042.1 GCA_021162285.1 Candidatus Fermentibacteraceae bacterium | reverse complement strand
TCTACTACTGCCCTCACCATCCGGATGACAGGTGCAGTTGCAGGAAGCCTGAAACAGGCATGATAGACCAGGCAAGGAGCGACCTTAATCTGCCTTCCGGTGGCTGGATGATAGGTGACGCCGAAAGTGATATGGAGCTTGGAAGAAGAGCAGATCTTGAAACAGTGCTTGTTCTTTCAGGCCGCGGCTCAGCTCAGCTCAACAGGATAGCTTCTGAAAACCTGCCCATGCCGAACCACATAACAGACTCTGTGGTGTCTGCCGCTGAGCTTATACTTACTCCATAGCAAATATCGTTACCAGATCGATTGTTGCTTTGATTGCCTCTTCGTGGGTTCTCTCTACGGCATGAGATGTATCAACACCCGGTCCCACAAGAGCATGTCTGGCATCAAGCCCCATCCTCATCGCAGCTCCTGCGTCAGAACCGTAGAAGGGAAAAGTGTCTACCACGTAGGGTATTCCGTTCATCTCGGACAGGTTTATGAGATGCTTCGTCAGCTCGTAGTTGTATGGACCGGAACTGTCTGCGGCACAAACCGTTACTTTTCTCTCATCTGAAGTCTGGTCTGCTCCGCACACACCCATGTCTACAGCCAGGAAGTCGGAAACATTTTCCGGAAGCCATCCTGCGGCACCGTGACCAACTTCTTCATGAACAGTGAACAGAAAGTGGATGTTCCTCTGCGGTTTCACCTTCATGTTTACAAGTCTCTCTGCTGCTGCCACGAGCACTGCCACGCCGGCTTTGTCATCCAGATGACGGCTTTTTATGTAACCGGTGCTGAGATGCTGAGCCCTCGGCTCGAAGTGTATGTAGTTTCCTACACTCACGCCAAGCCCTTTAACCTCTTCTGAAGAGCCTGCTTTGTCATCAAGTCTAATGTACATGTCTTCGTGTGACCTCTTCGCACTGCTTTTTTCTCTGCCGTACGCATGAACAGAAGTGTTCTTGAAAAGAATAGTACCTGGAATCAGTTTGCCTGAGAATGTTTCTACACTGCAGTATTCACCCTCTATGCTGCCGGCTGTAAACCCACCCACTATATGGTACTTCAGTTTTCCGCCAGTCTCAATCTTTGACACCACAGCCCCAAGGGTATCCATGTGCGCACTGATAACAGCGGAATCGTCTGTGGTTCCCTCCATGGATGCCACCAGAGATCCCTTGTTGGTTACAGTCACATCAAGTCCGATAGATACCATACGGTTTTTTACAATCTCCAGCACCAGGTCCGTGTTCCCAGTCACGCTTTTCGTTCTGAGAAGCTGCATAAGAAACTCCATTGTATTCTGCACGATAATTTCCTTTCCCGTGTTTGAGAAACTATATTCCCCGGTACTATGGCAAGAAAAGGAAAATTCAAACAGCTGCTTCCGGTTCTGCTCCCGATTCTTCTTCCTGTGGCACTTCTTCTCACATACCTTGTGAGGGAAAGCCTGGGGCAGTTGAACGACCCAGTTCAGATTCTCGCATCCATCGACCCGTCCGGTGATGGAACTGCGTATCTCTCTACGATTCTGCCAGATGGAGCTCAGGCTGTGTGGACCTGCAGCTCTGGAGAGTTTACAAGCACCAGTTCAACTGAAGCCTACGGCAGAAGCGTTACCTGGCAGGCAGCTCCAGGGTATCTTGACAGCGTAACAGTTGTAGTGGTTACTCCGTCGGCAACAGACACCGTGAGGTTTCTTCCTGTAATTCTTGAGGTAACACCTACCATTACCGTATCCAGTGCCTACCATCTTGCCATACTGGAACGGTCCAGGTTTCTCTCGCTGCCGGCAGGCAGCTACACCATTATCGTAGAAGGCGACAACCTGCAGAACTACGACGGTCTCACCATACTGATAGGGCATTTTCCCGGCAGTGTAAGAGACGCATGGACACTTTTCCCCGGTGATACAATGAGTATAGATCTGCCGCTTGGTGCTGAATTTGAGGCAGTAGGCCTTGATAACCTGGAAGGAGCCCTGGATAACGTGGGGTCTGTATTCATCAGGTTCATCAGAGATGAGTCGGCTTCCGCCGTTGCTGTGGATACTGTTCCGGAGTTAATTGAAGAACCTGAAACACCAGCTGTGGAGGAGGATTCCCTTTCCCCTGTTGTTGAAACTGATTCCATTGCAGTGGACTCTGTTCCGGCTGTTGAAATCGAACTGCCCCCGGCCATTGAAACCACCGTTGAAACTCCTGAAGACTCAGTATCCTTCGGAGTAGACAGCCTGCCTCCTGATACCACTTCTATCTGAACCTTCTGTTGAACCGGTTCCATCTGGAAATTATCCTGAGACACACAAGCAGAAATACCCACACAGGATACATTATCCCGGGAGAAAGAGATACCGGTGTACACTGAAACAATTCCAGTGTCTGCATCCACAGATGGGTAACAGGGTTCAGGAGCACTGAAACCTGAGTGAGCCCTGCAGAACCTGTGAAGCCAAGAGCCATAACCATCAGCATGAACGGCAGCGAAACAGCAGTTGCAACAGGACCTGTCCAGGAAAAACCCCCGTAAACAGCTGTGATAAGTGGAGCAAGACAGACTGTTACTGTAATTCCGGCGTAAAGCGGAGCCAGAATAACAGAAAATCTGCCCCTGGGATTACCACCGAACACGATGAGCGACAGAACTGCCCCGTATGACATCTGGGCACCTCTGTCAGACAGTATACCCGGGCTGATAACCAGAGACACAGCAAGAGCAGCCCACCACAGCGTAAGCAGGTGCACACCTCCCCCGCGGTAGCTCAGCCACAACACCACAGATGAAGCCATAATACCTGCCCTTACCGTTGACGCTCTTCCCCCGGAAAGAACTGTAAAAGCAACTATTCCAGTTACTGCTGCCCAGCCTGACAAAATTCCTTTCCCGAGAACAAGTTTTGTTAGATAAAGAAGAACCAGTGCAACAATTCCCGTGTGAAGCCCGGACAGAGCCAGCAGGTGCGATGTTCCCGACTGCTTGAACACACTTGCCGTGCCAGCGGGAATCAATCCTCTGAGCCCCATTAGAAGCCCTCCGGTAAGACCCCGGGCCACAGAATCGGAAATTGTATTCAAAAGTCTGTCCCGGTAACTTCGTCGTATACGAGAAACAGGAGACCTGGAAAGCTTTGATCTGATGCCGAAAGGGGTGATAAACATTCCACTGCGGTACCCCAGCACAAGCAGCGAGTCGCCGCGAAGCACTTCGCCTGCCAGCAGACTGCTTGCAACCCAGTAGTTTCCGGTTCCTGTACTCAGCATGCCGCCTTTTGCTGTAACCGTTGTCAGTTTTCCCCGCCATACTCCGTGGGAGTAGCCGTTGTTCACCGTCTGCGGCCTGACAGTTAGAAACAGGATCAACAGCAGCACAGAAGCAGCAGCAACAGCCCGGTTAGAAAGTTCCATACACAGATTAACCTTCTAACTTTCTTCAGATACAAATACTGCAGAAAGGCCCCGGCGCTAACCGGGGCCTTTCAGTGTAAACAGGCTTAGAGAATCTCAGCCTCAAATGCTCCGGACATTGAAGTCCATCTTTCTTCAATATTGAAAATACCTGTAACAGATTCAGGTGTTACTGCCAGGATTTCCAGCTCACCAGCTGTTGTAGCCGACTGGGAGAGCATAACAGTTGATCCGCCGGCAACTCTGATTGATGCTGTGCCGCTGAAATCAACATCCATCACAGTAAGATCGTAAACACCTGCTACAGGAACACTGCCTGCTGGCTGTGTAAGAACAAAATACAACACGGCCTGACCTGGCTGAAGCTCCACAGTTCTGAGATTTTCTTCGGTTTCAAAATTAGCCATGAAAATTGTGCAGACACTGTTGTCTGTGAATTCTGAGAAATGAGCCTGTTGTGTAAGAATTTCCGACCAGTCAATGGGATCTACCGCTGTGTATGCACCGTTTGTTGACTCCAGGATAACTGCAACTTCAACCTGTGGAGTCTCAACAACGGGGATAGTTTCCTCTGCAGCTGTACCCTGCTCCTCGACGACATTATCAACTGCTTCTGCAGCGTCTTCACCTGGTGTTTCGCTTCCGCAGCCGGAAAACAGCACTGCTGCCAGTGCAAGAACAAACAACATCTTTGTAGCCATGGTATCTCCCTTCAAAGAGTTCTGAAACCGTCTGTATACAATCCCGATAACGAACGGGGGGAACTATACACACCTGCTGAACATCGGTCAATCAATCATGATGCTGCCCGCGAGGGTACCGCCTTGCGCAGAGGCTTCAGTTTGCCCATGTAAGAAGCCTCAGTGTCTTAAGTTTTCAGAAGGAGTGTTTTGAACTCTACCCGCCTGTTGTCCATACCCGGCTGTGTTCCCGCTGTTTTTCAAAACAGGCCTAACAGGTTTCTTATGGAAGCAGAACTATCTCCAGGGGAAAAAATAATAGCTCATGTAGCCGACCCCGGGAGGCTTGAAGAGCTCCTTTACACAGGCAACAGAGTTCTTGTTGTACCAGCTCCACCTGGAACTGACCGTAAAACAAAGTGGTCTCTGGCTGCGGCTGAAGACCCCACAGGGTGGATACTCGTGAACACCGGGTATCACCGCAGAATTGCCGAAGCGCTGCTTTGGGGACCGCACTCCCCCCTTGGACAGACACAGGAACTGCAGGCAGAAGTTAAAGCCCCTTCCGGAAACAGCAGATTCGATTTCCTTCTGAACGATAAAACCTGGGTAGAGATAAAAGGCTGTACCCTTAAATCAGGAAGAGAAGCACTGTTTCCCGATGCACCCACAGCCAGAGGAGTGAAACATGTAAAAGAACTCACCGAATTGGCACTTGCAGGCATGGGAACCGCCGTGGTTTTTCTGGTGTTTGTAAGGGATACAGACCGCTTCAGGACAAACAGACAGACAGACCCGGAATTTGCAGATGCACTTTGCAAAGCGGTGGATGCAGGCGTTCAAACCCATGCAGTTCAAATTGAGTTTGACGGCAGACATCTGAGGTATACAGGAAATCTTGATGTTATTTGTAAAGCCTGATACTCTCAATGGATCCGTTAAGAATAAAGGCTCTGATCGTGTTTGAATCCGTGTCCAGCGGAAAGATAAAAAAACCGGAATATTCAGAATCCGAATGCATGGTTTCCACCCTGCCGATAAACTCCTCTCCGTCTTTGAACTTCACAACAACTCTCTTCCCGTAGGAACCGTCTTCATCGAAATACAACTTCTTCTTGTACAGAAAGTTACCATCAAATGTCTTTACGAAGAAAATTGCCTTCAGATCGTTTAGCTTGATGATCTGATTCATTCTGACAGATCCGTCATCACTGGATAGCAGGAATGACGGCTTGCTCCTTGAAAAATCTCCTGTGTACCCCTTTATAGTTTCACCGCTGAGGGTACGAACCACAACCTTGTTCATTGCAGATCCTCCATGGTTTGAAACCTCTGCAGTAAACACCCGTTACTCTCGCCAGGTGCGTACAAGGCAATAACCGCAACTGTGCACATCATAATACACCTCCCGTTCTTTATTTAAACGCGGCTGCAGTTGTTGTCAATGCCATTCTCGCCTGTGTGCAATTCCCTATACTTTCACTGGGTTATTGACCGTATGCCTGTAGAATGGTAGAATCAGCCTCATGTTCACTGAAGATTACCCCCTTTTTGTTCTTGACTCGCTGAGAAGCGCTTTCAACGTAGGTTCTGTTTTCCGTACTGCAGAGTCTGTGTCACCTGCCGGCGTTATCCTCACTGGAATTTCAGCACGGCCCGGTGGAAGAAAAGTCGGCAGAACTTCAAGGGGTACCCACGGCATTGTACCCTGGAGGTGGTTTCGCAGCGCCGCCGAAGCTGTGGAATACATACGATTGAACAGAATGGTTATTGCAGCTGAGAACACTCCCGATGCAGTTCCTCTCCATCTTGCCGATTTTCCTCTCAACTCCGCCTTTGTTCTCGGAAATGAAGCCGACGGAATTTCACCGGAGGTTCTTGATATGTGTCAGATGAAAGTTGTAATACCGCAGTCAGGCGTTCGGGGATGCATCAATGTTTCCAGCACAGCCGCCATGATTGCCTGGGAAATTCAGCGAAGAAGACTTACAGGAGAAAAACATGCTTAGAATAATAGCACTGGCCTTTGTACTGCTCTCACCTCTGAGATGGATCTACGTTGTTGATGACGCGAAGTGCAACGGCTGCTGCAACTGCCTGTCATCATGCCCACAGGGTGCAATATCAATTGTTGCCGGCAATGCATACATAGACCCGGAGTTGTGTGACGGCTGCGGTACCTGCGTGAATCACTGCCCCAGAGATGCTATCTACAGAGAATGGTACACCGGAATCGAGGAAGACGAATCAGAACCAGGAACCATCTCCTTTTCGCAGAACCCGGTGTCCCGAACCAGTGTAACAGTTACTGGAATTGTACCTTTTTCCATGGTGCAGATTATTGACCGGTCTGGAAGACAGATTCTTCAGGCTGCAGCAGATGAAGACGGACACCTCTCATTTAACATGTCCGACATACCGGAAGGCTCATATCTTGTTGTAACTGAACAGGAGTCAGCGGTTTTTACCGCTATCTGATGTAACCCAGATTCCTCAGTTCCCTTGCTGCTGTTCCACTGTAATCCACAAGGGGTGCCTCCCCTGCAGGAGGGGTGGTCCAGTAATACCCGGCTGCCTGTATCTGGTCCTCTGAAGGTTCAAGTACTTCCCGCTCCAGCGGGTCTGCTGCAAGGTTAAAGGATTCCATTGAATCATCTTCAACAGACCAGATAATTTTGCTGTCACCGGAAACGATCGAAACCAGGTCGCCCTGAGTTCTCCACAGAACACCGCTTGCTGGAATATCCCTCGTTGTGTCCAGTTCTTCCATAAGGTTCTGTGAGGGCTCAAACACTGTGAATTCAATCCCGGCTGCGGCTGCAAGTGTTCCGGCAATATCCAGCTGTGCTACATGCTGCGTAACAACACCGCCTTCGTTGAAACCGGGACCTGCAATTATAAGCGGGACATGTGTCGTCTCCTGGTAAAGGGTACGGCCGTGTTCTATGCCGCTGTGGTCAAGGAATTCCTCTCCGTGATCGCCGACGATGACAATGATGGTGTTTTCTGCAAGCCCTCTGGCGCGCAGTTCAGCCAGCAGCCTTCCAATTTCAGAGTCCATGTATGTGATTTCTCCGTCGTACAGAGCCATGAGGTTCTGAAGATCCGCCTGCGCAGGAACAACCGCACCGGAATTCACATCTATCATTTCAGTTACGCCTTCGCCCCATGTGTCTCCGTAATCTCCAGCGTATTCAGGATCAGTGTAAAGAGATCTGTAGGGTTCCGGGGCTCTGTATGGAATATGAGGGTCGTAGAAGTGTATTGCGGCAAAGAACGGCTTGTTAACATCGTCTGCATCAAGCCATTCCAAAAAGTCATCCACAGTGGGACCGGCTTTTCTAAGGCTGTTTCCGCTTGCAACTCCCCTGCAGTCAAAATGCTGAAAACCCCGGTGGAACCCAAAATCTTCATTCATGAACATCACATTGAAGAAAGCTGCTGTTCTGTATCCACTGCGGTGAAAAGCCAGCGGCAACCAGGGAGCATCGTTTGAAATTCCATGGAAACCACTGCTGTTTCTGCCTGCACCGTGAACAACCGGGGCCACACCGGATATTATTGAGGCCATGGAAGGAAGAGTCCACGAGGCCTGCCCCTGACATTTTTCAAACAGGGTACCTGCAACTGCAAGGCTGTCAATGTGTGGAGAAGTATTTCTTTCGTAGCCATAACAGCTGAGATGATCTGCTCTTACAGTGTCTGTGAGAATCAGAACAACATTGACATGCTCACCTGTTCCACAGGAAGAGGCCAAAACAACCATCACAACAGCCAGAGCAACAAAACCAGTTTTCATGTTTTTCCCTCAGTGGCCGGCATCAAGCCAGTTGAAGCCGAAGCCAGTTTCAACGGTAAGGGGAACCTCAAGGTGAACTGCCCCCTGCATTTCCTGTTTCAGTATTTCCTCTGCCATATCCTTCTGCCCTTCAGGGCAGGAAACAACAAGTTCATCGTGCACCTGTAATACCAGACCGGCCTTTGGAAGTTCCTTTCTCAGACGGTTCTCAACTCTGATCATTGCAATCTTTATTATGTCTGCAGCGGAACCCTGTACGGCAGTGTTAACTGCAGCCCGCTCCATCTGTTTCCTGACATTGCCTGAAGCTTCCTTCATACCGCTGAACAACCGCCTTCTGCCGAAGATCGTTCTGATCTCTCCGTTGTCCCCGGCGAATTCCACCATTTTTCTGTAAAAAGACTCAACCTCAGGGTAGGTTTCGTAGTACCTGGAAATAATCCCGGCAGCCTCTCCCCTTGAAATGGAAAGTCGCTGTGCAAGGCCAAAAGCACTTATACCGTATATGATGGAAAAGTTAACCTCTTTGGCTTTCCTTCTGTGGTCCGGTGAAGCATCACCGAAGACAGCCTCTGCTGTTCTGGAGTGGATATCGGCGTTTTCTCTGTATGCACCGCGCAGCACGCCTTCTCCGGCAAGATGAGCCAGAATTCTCAGCTCGATCTGTGAGTAATCCGCCGATACAAAAACATGACCCTTAACAGGCGGGATGAAACACTTTCTGATTTCTCTGCCCCTGCTGGTTCTGACTGGAATGTTCTGCAGGTTCGGGTTGCTGGAACTGAGCCTGCCTGTTGCAGTAACCGCCTGATTGAAGCTGGTGTGGATCAACCCTGTGACAGGATTAACATACCCGGGAAGTTTCTCCACATAGGTATTAAGAAGCTTTGAAAGCTCTCTGAATTCAATAAGCGTTTCAACAAACGGATGTTCATTCCTCAAAGCAGAAAGCACTGTCATACTCGTTGATCTTGCTCCCCTGGCAGTTTTTCTTACCGGTGTCAGCCCCAGCGTATCGAAAAGAACAGAGGCAACTTTAGCAGGGCTTGCAAGGTTTATGGATTTTCCCGTCTGCTGAGAGGCAGTTTCCATGAGCTCAAATATCTTTTTACTTATCAGCTCTCCCTCACGTCGGAGAGCGTCTCTGTCAATTCCAATACCAAAACTCTCCATATTTCCCAGAACAGTGGAAAGTGGAAGCTCTACTTCACGGTAGAGCTTTTCCAGCTCCGGGTCGCCTGATAATTCAGCAGACATCCTGTGCGCAAGCGCAATGGTTGATGCGGAGTCTGCGCAGCAGTACCTGGCAACCGTCTCAACTGGAACGCCGATGAGAGATCCGGTCCCTCCGGAAACCTCATCAAAAGTCTGCATGGTTTTGCCGAGCCAGACCGGAACAATTTTCTTCAGACCGTGGCTTCTGGCCTCCGGTCTGAGAATGTAGTCCGCCAGGTATGGGTCGTCTGCAGGAACGGGAAGGGTGATACCGTATCTGGCGAGTACATGACTGTCATACTTGGCGTTCTGAGCTATGTACCCCCTGGTGTTAAGCAGTTTTCCCAGGTCTTCAAGCACCTGTTCTCTGTTAAGTGATTCTGCAAAGTGAAGGTACCAGCTCTGTGTTTCCACAGATGTTACCGAAAACCCTATGAGCTCTGCACTCATGGGGTCAGCTGATGTTGTTTCCGTATCTATACACACCGGTCCCTCTCCCGGCAGATCCAGCTTTTTCAGATCGTCAACAATGTTTGTTCTGCAGGAGAACAGTTCCGGTTCTGCGGGATCAGACTCTTCAAAACCTATCCGCTCTGCCACTTTTGAAAGCCCGAGTTTTTTAAGAATCGGCAGGGCTTTTTCCGGTTCAGGTTCCTTAAGCTCTAAATCTCTGAGTTTCAGTTCATCGCTGAGTGGAGTGTCCAACAGGGTAAGCTTCAAACTCAACTCCACCATTTCCCTGGAATCGATCAGTTTTTTCCGAAGCGAATCCGGCGTGACGCGGTCAATACTGCTGTATATCTGATCAACACCGCCAAACTGTTTTATCAGTTTCACGGCACCCTTTGGACCTATCCCTCTGGCACCTGGTATGTTGTCTGCAGAATCTCCGGAGATAGCAAGAAAATCGGCTATGTACTTTGCCTCAACCCCCATTATTTCTGCAACATCTCCTAGTTTAATCAGAGTTGGAGAACCACCGTATTTCCCCGGACGAAGGACAGATACATTGCTGCTTACAAGCTGAAGAAGATCCTTGTCCGGCGACAGAACAATCACAGGAATTGTTGACTCTCCCGCGTAGGCGGCAATGATATCATCAGCTTCCAGACCTTTTTGTTCAACAAAAGGAATACCCAGAAGCGGTATCAATTCTCTGGCAATTCTGGTCTGTTTTCTGAGGTCGGGAGGTGTGGGCGGTCTGTTGGCCTTGTACTTCGGATAAAGCTGTTTTCTGAAAGTAGGACCCGGAGCATCACTGATGGCAGCCACAAGACTGTCAGGATTGGCACTGATTAAAGAATAAAGTTCGTTGAGAAGAAAGTTCAGGCCACTTGTTACCGTACCGTCTGAACCCCGGAGAGGATTTCTCATCATGGCGTAGTGGCCTCTGTAAAGCAGGCTTAAGGTATCTACCAGTATGAGCTTCTGTGCCATGTGTGTTCCTTTCCGTCAATATGACTGCGGAATATAATCAGAAGCCGGTCTTTCTTGACAGTTCACCTCAAAACCTCGTATTCTTCACCAACTATGAAAAGACTACCCTTCAAGACTCTTCGGCATGCCCTTACCGTTCCGGCTTTCAGGCTGGTGATACTTACGGCTGCAGTCACACCGAGATGGTTGTCATACATAAATGCCCGTATTCTGGGGTGGTTGCTCTCCCGTCTTCCCCTGCCCTCCAACAGGATAATTGAGAAACACATCCATGGTGTTATGAAAGACAATGGCGTCACAGCCAGTGCTGCCGGCATATACTCAAGTGTTCTGACGAGTTTCTTTGACTTCTTCTATCTGTCTTACAGAAGCGATTCTGCTTTCAGAAAACTTGTTAAGGTCGTCGGAGCGGAAAACATGGCTGAGGCAATGTCCCGGGGCACCGGAGTTATTGCGGTAACTGCCCACTTCAGCGCGTGGGAACTTCTTCCAAGAGCTGTAAAACTGCTGGGGTTTGAAACCG
>JAGGYZ010000291.1 GCA_021162285.1 Candidatus Fermentibacteraceae bacterium | reverse complement strand
ATTACAAGTATAGCACAAGTCTTTGATGGCTATGATAATCTGGGTATTATGGGGAGAAGTGCGACAACGGACATTGAGAAATTGATAAATGTAGCCGAAGTGTATCATGAGAATCCTGACCAGCTGGAGAATGTATTTCATGTAATGGAGACTCTGGGGATGCAGATGGACGGCATTACTATAAAACCAGCTACAGTTATCAATGAAGGCGAGAAGGTTGATGTTTTTATCCCGGTATCTAAATACAAGGTTGACGGAAAGACTTTCGAGCTACAGATGGTATTCGAATCGGATGGAACAAGAGCGGTATTCACCATTCTTGAGCCAATTCTGGATGTTCTGGAGAATGGTTCAATTTTGATTCTTGACGAACTGGATCAGGATATGCACCCCAATCTTGTTCAGTCTTTGATTGCAGTAATGCTTGAGAAAGCTTACAACAGATCAAACTGTCAAATAGTATGCTCGACACACTGCGTTGAGATCCTAAATAAATTACACAAGAATCAGATATACCTGGTTGAAAGAAATGATTCCAATTACGAAAGCACAATCACACGGCTGGCAGATATTTCCGGGGTGACAAACAAGGACAATTTCAGAGCAAAATATTTGGCTGGTGCCTTTGGGGCAGTTCCTGAGCAGTACTAATTGCCATTAACTTATTTTTTTAATGAACTTGTTTTGTAGGAAAAAATAGATAATATTTCTTACAGAATATAGAGGAGGTGAATGATGCAATCTATAGAGGATAAGATAATTAGTAGAATTTATGGAAGAGGTAGGGGTTGGGCATTCACTCAGAATGATTTTAAAGATATTGCAGGTCGTAGCGCTATTGATATCGCGTTGTACCGACTTCATAACAAGGATACAATCAGGAGGGCAATCAGGGGAGTGTATTATTATCCCAGTATCGGCAAGTTGCTCGGCAAGAAACTGCCCCCGGATACTGATCAAATTGCCCGGGCAATTGCTCGAAAGTTTTCATGGAGAATACAGATTACCGGTATGTCTGCTTTGAACTACTTTGGTTTGTCTACTCAGGTTCCAGGAAAAGTCACTTACCTTTCCGATGGACCGACACGAGAGTATAATTTTACAGGGCAAAGTATTGTTTTTCGTCACACTTCCCTGAAAGAATCGGCGTTCAAGCACAGGGAAACAGGCTTAATTGTGCAGGCGATCAAAACACTTGGCAGAAAACGGATCACCTCCGAGGTAATTTATCAAATTAGAATCAGAACGAAACCCTCAATGCTCAAGGCAATTCTGAAAGATGCACAACCAGTCAGTCAGTGGATTCTTGATGCTATCAAGGAAATCTGCGCGGAGATATCAGAATGAGAACAGTCTCAAAGATGAAGGCACAGAACAAGAATTTTAAGTAAAGGCAAGGTGATTATTTGATCCCCTCAATCCTCTCCTCCCAGATCCGGACAGCCGTTGAAGGTTTTCTTAAAACAACCTTCCCAATGGCTAACAAGTACTTCTCTGGTGCTATGGAGAAGTTGCTTGCTGGGGAAGGGTCTGTTTTCAAGGGTCCGTTCGTTTCCCTCGGGTTGCCGTTTCGGCTGGGATCTTCATCTTCTTTCTTTCCTTCTGTTCCTCTTGGGTTTACTCCGTTTTTACATCAGGAGCAGGCATTTGCCCGGCTTTCGAGTTCGGTTGGTGCTTCAACTCTGATTGCAACGGGGACCGGGTCTGGTAAGACAGAGAGTTTTCTTTTGCCAATTCTTTCTCATTGTCTTGCTTCCTCTGGTTCAGGTATAAAGGCTGTTATTGTATATCCCATGAATGCACTGGCCACAGATCAGGCAGGGCGAATTGCGTCTCTGATTCATTCCAACCCTTTACTGCGTGATAAGGTTACTGCCGGGTTGTATGTGGGGTCAAAGAGTGGGTCTGCTTCCTCTGTGATGAGTGCTACTTCAGTTATTACATCCCGTGCCAAGATGCGGGTGTCTCCTCCTGATATACTGCTGACTAACTACAAGATGCTTGATTACATGCTTATACGGCCTTCAGATTACGGGTTGTGGAATGGTGCTGCTCTGCGGTATCTGGTGGTGGATGAGCTGCATACTTTTGACGGGGCTCAGGGAACAGATCTGGCATGCCTTGTTCGCAGGTTGCGTGCTCGTGTTGGTGCTTCTTCTGATTTGTGCTGTGTGGGTACTTCAGCTACACTGGGGGCTGATTCTCTTGTTTCTTTGTGCTCTTATGCTTCCAGGGTGTTTGGAACTGCTTTTTCTTCTTCATCTGTTATTACTGAGAGCCGTGTTTCAGCATCGGAGTTTTTAGCATCTGCTTCGGTTGAATTCTGGAATGTGCCTATGGGTGGTGTGCTGCCTCTGCCTGGTGAAGATAGTTCTGCTTATTTGTTCCGGCAGCGTCGGTTATGGTTCGGGTCTGCTGATGTTTCCGGAGCTTACGGGTGTGTGAGGCATTTTATGTTCCGCAAGCTGATTGAAGTAATCGGGCATTCTGTTTTGTCGTTTGATGATGTCTTGTCAGCTCTGGTTAAGGTTGATCCCAGTGTTTCCGGAGCTGCTGTGGTGAGCATGCTTTCTGTGCTGTCTGCCTCTCGTGTTGAGTCACAGCCTTTAGTGCATGTACGACTTCGGTTATGGATGCGGGAGCTGCAGAGAATGGTAGCCTCGGTGAGTACTGAACCTGTACTGGGGTTCTCGGCCGATCTGACACCTGCACAGCTGGCTGTACACCTGCCGGTTATTCACTGCAGAGAGTGCGGGGCTACAGGTTGGGGTGGTGTGCTGCGCAGGGGTGATAATGTGATTCAGCCTGACCTGAACAACTTCTACAGGAGTTATTTCGGGCATGACAGCGATACACTCATTGTGTTTCCCGAGTCTCGACCAATTCGAAGCCTGGGATTGTCCGGTATGTCTTATTCTCTGTGCACCTCATGTCTTACCCTGCACGCAAATACTGATATTGCTTCATGTCCTTGCGGCTCTTCATCTTTTGTACCCGTTTATCAGCCGGATTCAACCTGTGTGCGCAATGGTAAGGCTGCAGTGCATCACAACTGCCCTTACTGCTCTTCACATGAAAGTCTTACTATTCTGGGGTCTCGTGCTGCTTCTCTTACAAGTGTGATGATATCCCAGTTGATGAGCTCTCAGTTCAATACAGATAGGAAGTTACTAACCTTTTCAGATTCCGTGCAGGATGCTGCACACAGGGCCGGGTTCTTCCAGGCCCGTACCTGGCGGTTCAACTTGCGGACTGCGATTCAGAAATATGTTGCTGAAGGTGGCGATGGTCTTTCTCTGCCTGAGTTTGCATCGGGTTTCCTGGGTTACTGGAAAGGCAGGTTCTCTCCCGAGGAGTTTGTAAGTTCTTTCATTGCTCCCAACATGATGTGGTTTGAAGATTTTGAGACTATGACTGCAGGCAAAGGTGTGCCTGGTCGTTTGATTAGTGCTGTATCCAGCCGGCTGAACTGGGAGATACACAGTGAATATGGCTTCAGCAGCAGGATAGGTCGTACTCTTGACCGCTCTGGTGCATCGGCTGTTTATGTGGATCATGGAGATCTTTCTGAATTGTTGTCACGGTTGCGGAATCTTTCAGGGAATCTGCGAACTCTTGAATTATTGGATTTGTCTGCCTTTGTTATGGGGCTTTTAATGCATATGAAGCAGAAGGGGGCAGTGGCTCATTCTGCTGTTGCCGGGTATGTGCATGATGACGGCAAGGAATACATGCTCTCTCAGGCTCATATCCCGTGGATGCCGTCTTTCGGAGGCTCAACACGGGCACCGGTGTTTCCTGTAGACAGCACCCGCGGCTCCAGGTTTGAGAAGCTTGTTTCCTCATCAGGGTCATCCTGGTATCAGGGATGGCTGAAGAAGTGTTTCCCATTTGGTGTTGATAGTGAAGCGCATCTGATTTTGTCAGAGGTCTTTTCATTTTTTGTTTCATCTGGTGTCCTGCGTTCTTATTCAACCCGGTCAGGAAATGCCTGGGGAATAGAACCTGCCCGTATGGTGGTTACAGGGGATGTTACTGTGCTTACCTGCTCCGGTTGCGGTCAGAGAATTTCGGTTCCTTCCATGTTTGTGGATATGTGGAAAGGTGCCAGCTGCCTGCAGAAGTTCTGCTTTGGGAAATATTATGCAGCTGCTTCATCAGACGATTACTACAAGTCTTTCTATTCCAGTGGAGAGGTGCAGAGGTTGTTTGCTGCCGAGCATACAGGGCTACTTGAAAGAAGTGTGCGGGAGACTCTTGAAGAAGAGTTTAAATCTTCTGTTCGGAAGCCGTGGTTCCCGAATCTGCTCTCCTCCACACCCACACTTGAGATGGGTATAGATATCGGAGACCTGTCGTCTTTGATTTTGTGTTCAGTGCCTCCTTCACAGGCTAATTATTTACAGAGAACCGGCCGCGCTGGTCGTCGAGACGGCAATGCCCTTACTCTTACTGTGGCTGCAGGCAAACCCCATGATCTTTACTTCTACTCGGATCCTCTTCTGATGATACAGGGAGATGTAGCCACACCTGATGTATTCCTGGGGGCAGGGGCTGTGCTGGCGCGGCAGCTGGTTGCCTACTGCTTCGACAGATGGGTGCAGTCCGGTGCCGATGCTTCCTCTGTGCCACCGGCTCTTTCAACGGTGTTCAGCTCACTTGATAGTGTTGATCAGCGGAAGTTTCCATGGAATCTGGTGTCTTTTGTTGAGTTGAATGCCGATTCACTGTTTTCCGGTTTTTCTGCTCTGTTCGATAATTCTCTTTCAACTGAAGTTCTTGATCAGCTGCGTATTGTTACACATGGAGGGAAGGGCTCTTCCGGTAGTCTGCGTTCACTGGTGCTTAATGAGCTTTTGCAGTGTCGTGAATCTCGTGATGGGTTCAGAAAAACAGTGCGAAGCCTTAACAGTAAGATCAAGCAGAAGAATGCTGAAGTTGCCAGAAGCACATCCTGGAATGATGAGCTGTCTGAGCTGGTTACAGAGAAGAAAGCATTCCAGCAGCTTGCTAAAGATCTTGATAAGAAGAGTACATTCAACTTCCTTACCGATGCAGGAATTCTGCCGAACTATGCCTTCCCGGAAGCAGGGGTGCAGCTTAAATCTCTGGTTTACAGGAAGAGGAATACCGGTGGCTCTGATACCTGGTCATACGAGTACGAGAGGGCTGCTTCAACTGCTATAAGTGAACTGGTTCCAGGAAGTCACTTCTATGCTGAAGGCCGCCGTGTGCAGATTGACCAGATAGATATGAAACAGTCTGAGGTGCAGGAGTGGCGGTTCTGCGACCAGTGTT
>JAGGYZ010000009.1 GCA_021162285.1 Candidatus Fermentibacteraceae bacterium | reverse complement strand
TCAGCCAGAACAACCTGAAGCTCATCGGAATCTCCGGCAACGTGGTTGTTGGTTACGATCAACCCGTCTTCACTGATGATTACACCGCTCCCAAGGCCCTGTCTGGTGTATTCTCTGGGCTGCCCTCCACCCATTCCCGGGAGGCCGAAACCAAAACCCCAGGGGTCAAAAGGCATAGCCGGGGCTGTAACTGTTGTGGTCGAGGTTATTGTAACAACACTGGGTCCTACTTGAGCAGAGATGTCTGCAAACAGATCACTCATGGCATGGGGGTCGAATACCGCTGTGACGGTCTGCAGAGAATCAACTTCTGCTGA
Organism: Candidatus Fermentibacteraceae bacterium; assembly: GCA_021162285.1. Classification (GTDB taxonomy): domain Bacteria; phylum Fermentibacterota; class Fermentibacteria; order Fermentibacterales; family JCC-6; genus Sabulitectum. Next base: position 8,912 of record JAGGYZ010000009.1, on the reverse strand, counting down.
TGTGGAATTCTCCGTTCTGGCCACACCGCTTACGGCAAGCAGTGTTGCTGTTACGAGAACTCCTGTTAGTACTCTGTACATGCATTTCCTCCTTTCAAGTAAATACGTTAAAAATCATAGTTTTTTCACAGGAGTTAGTTCCAGCGAAATTTCCAGGAAAGACTCTAATTACAACCTGATCGCATGAGGTTAATCGTGTAAGGGAAAAACCCGGGGACAGCTCATCAACAACAACCTGAAGGACCTCTATTTGCACCCTGCTCCAGTACAATCACCACATTACAATCGCTTCCGGAAGGTTAGACTGCATTCATGATGACACCAATAAAACATAACTCTTATGGAGAACATCGCAACCAGCCTGGTCCTATCCACATGAAATCCATTTCATTTCGGCCGGAATTCAAGATGAGAGAAACATTTGTGCTATTATTTAGAAATACCCGAGAAGTCGAACCCCTAAGGACCCGCTCTATACTGGCATTTGGGAAGGTTTGGTTTGAAGGATAAAGAAATGGCTGGCCATCAGTTTGAGAGTTGGAACACTTTTGTCTGTTGGTTAAGAACTATCGTCTAATAATTATAGGATTAGTTAATAACGATATTAACAAATTCTCCACTGTAAATCATCTCAAATAAATCAGCGGTTTGCTTAAAAAAACAGAAAAGCTGACCGTTTGCCTGAGAGTAGAAATACACTCTTTGACTGAATCAGAACACAACCAACCTTCCGGAATCGTGAAAACTCCCTGAGTTCATTCTTACAATGTAAATCCCCGAACAAGGTGCATGGAATTCTACGAATGTTTCACCTGCAGGAAAAACTGAAGTATATGAATCAACAGATCTTCCCATAAGATTGAAGATTATTAGTTCCACCTCTGCCTCCTCAACAAGGCTGAAACTTACGGAGAAGACACTACCTCCCGCAACAGGATTAGGACTTGTTGCATTTAAAGAGTTGATGTACCCCCCTTGACTGATTCCGTCTGGATCCCAGGACACCAGAAAGTCATCAAGGAATGGTGTTACAGAAGAGTCATCCGTGAAAAACCTTACCCTGTACTGAAACAATGTATCTCCCGCTGAAACAATATCACAAAGATCACACGGTTCATAAACATAGTTAGTCCAGTAGCCCAGATTCTGAGGATTCTTTCCGGTCCTGAACTGGAAAACAGTTTCAGTCCCGGGAGGTTCTTCTCCGCTCCAATCCACAGCCAGCCATTGAGGTTCCTCCTGCATATTCAAAATGCTGGATGTAGCGTACCCGGTTTGGGGGAAAAAACCTAGCAGATTCCACCAAACTACCTGCTTTGAGTTGATCTCCGCACAAAGTACATCTCCGAAACCATCTCCGTTGATATCACATAATCCCACTGACGAAGCACCTGAAGCACCAGGATCCACCAGGTTCTCATTCCATGACGATCCATCACCGAAGATATTGTCATACCACACAACCCTCTCGCCGTTCCGTGATCCCGCAACAATATCAAGATAGCCGTCCTGGTCCACATCTCCCACATGAACGGTATAGGGTTTATGCAGATACTCGCAAACATCATGAGCGATCCAGTTGGAACCTGCTCCATCTGAATTCTCCCACCATTGTATCTTGTGCAACCAGGTCATAGCCGCAACAATGTCAATATCTCCGTCTCCATCAATATCGCCACTTCTTACTTCGTTTATATTTTCAGCACCTGTAGCAATATACCGTCTGTACCAGCTGGTTCCCGTTCCATCAAGATTTTCCCACCAGGATAAACTTATGGATCCCTCTCCGGAACCCAGAATATCTGTATCGCCATCTCCGTCTAGATCGGCTGCATAAGAACAAAGAGGATAGTAGTAATTCGTAGCTACCGGATGCATCTGCCATTGAGTCCCTGAACCGTCTAAATTTTCCCACCAGCATATTTGCCCTAGTTCGTATGCACTCCCCAAAACATCAATGTCTCCATCTCCGTCCATGTCTGCTGAGTGAACAGAGTTAGCTGTCGTGAAGTTTATTGCGACAACAACCCGTTGCCAATAGACCCCAGTTCCGTTTACGTTAAGAAAAACAAGGATCTTTCCGGATGTATTGGTTGCTGCTGCCACATCAGCATTTCCGTCGCCGTCAAAGTCGTTACAGCAAACAGTTTCAACTCCTGCTGCAGGACCAAAAGAACCCGTTGCCCAATTTGAGCCTGTACCATCAAGGTTGATGAAATAATAAACAAGCCCAGCTTCTCTGGCGGCGGCAATAAGATCTGGTATTCCATCATTATTCACATCAGCAGTTTTAACACACCACGCACGATTAACATCTGCAGATACAATGTTCTCCAATGGGCAACTTTCAAGACAAAGCCTGCCGGGGATAATGAAACTTTCAGCATCAAGACTGGTGTAGAAGTAGTTTTGCCAGTCAGTCACCGGCCCCGGCACGTCGGGTCCACCCGACCAGTCGGTCTGGATAGCTTCACCTGCATATGAATTCAAATTAAGTAGTGTTCCTAAGAAAATAGCAGAAAGAAGAGCCCTCATGGTAACCTCCCTAAAGGAGAAGCAAAATGTGAAGCTGTGAAAGCCGAACATAAAATGAGCACTCGGCATTCACCGAAGAAGAGGGAACCGCAACTCCTATTAAGAATAGAACTTCAGTCTTTGCATGTCAACTAATTCGGATATGGGAATGTTGAATGTTAAAGCCTGAGCAGTCAGAATACATAAATGGGGAGCTTCTGCTCCACAAGTAAACAAATGGCTGGCCTTCGGTTTGAGAGTTGCAACACTTTTATCTTTTGGATGGGCAATCTCATTTTATAAAATAGTGTGGACTTAAGAAAATACCCCTCCTGCATGTATTGTCGTGAGAGTGTCACAAGTTGTTGTCACAAGACGTCACTAGTTCATTCACGGATCACATATACCAATTGATTCGTTGCCCCTGCACTTGAAATCAGTTCCTTATCCAACATTCCCTTAAGGTCCCGCTGCAAGCTGCGTCTGTTCACATCACAACAAAGTCCTTCAAAATCCCGAATTGTGAATTTAGCGTGTACCATCATAAATCCAAGCGCCTTGGCCTGGCGTTCATTCAGATCATGCTTTTTAACCAGAACATCCCTGCGAATCACCTGTTCCCCTCGCTCCTTCACCTCAATCATCTGGCTTTCCAGGCCTGTTATGAAATACTCCAGCCAGATGGTCATGTCCATTCCGTTTTCACGTACACTCTGTATTGATTTGTAAAAGTTTGAGCGATCAAGATCATAATACTCACTAATTGCGAAAAGACGTTTGAAATCATATCCAGCTTTGTAAAGACAGAGAGTTGACAACAAACGAGAGGTACGACCATTGCCATCTAAAAACGGATGAATGTGGACAAGTTGAAACTGAGCGATACCACTAACAAGAATTGGGTGGATTTTCATATCGGATCGGAGCCACATCACCATTTCTGACATTAAAACAGGTACTTCCAGAGCCGATGGTGGAGTGTAAATAACTTCTCCTGATGAAGAACTAACCACATAGTTTTGAACACTTCGATAATTACCTGGATCTGTCTTTCCTCCACGAACCCCTTCTACTAATTTCTGATGAATATTGCGAATCAGACCTTCAGTAACAGGATCTCCGCTATCAAGACAATCAGAAACTAACTCAAAGGCTTTTCTGTAGTTAAGCAACTCACGAGCATCCTCTGGATCGGCTTCCGGAACAGTTTTTCCATTCCAAAGTCGCTCTGCCTGGTCCAGGGTCAAACGAGTACCCTCTATGTGTGTTGTGTAGTGCGCCTCTTTAACCAGCGCTTTTTTACCCATATCCCGAACCCAATCATCAGAAAGCCGAGCTGCTTCCAGAAAACCTCTCGCACGTTCAATCTGAGTTATAGCAGCTGTCATGCGATTGGTTATGGAAAATTTTGGATTGAATACTTCCATGCTTACCTCATTCTATTTGCACCCTGCTACAGTACAATCACCACGTTACAATCGCTTTCGGAAGGTTAGACTGCATTCGTGATGACATCAACAAAACATAACTCTTATGGAGAACATCGCAACCAGTCTGGTCCTATCCACATGAAATCCATTTCATTTCGGCCGGAATTCAAGATGAGAGAAACATTTGTGCTATTATTTAGAAATACCCGAGAAGTCGAACCCCTAAGGACCCGCTCTATACTGGCATTTGAGAAGGTTTGTTTTGAAAGATATAAAAATGGCTGGCGAACAGCTTGAGAGTTGGAACACTTTTGTCTGTTGGATGGTTGCTATTGCTCAATAATCACACTCTTTGTTGGCAAGTCAACATGTAAATAACAGCTCCAAAAAAGTCATCCAAAAACAACAAAACCAATAATCCCACTTATCGGTTAGCTGGAATATCTCCAGTAATAGGCAAAATCCAAGGACTACTCCGTCTTCTGTTTAATTTCATCAGCGCTTCTCTCTCCTATTGACATCTTACCCCCCCCCCTTGCTAAGATATGTCTACAATAAATGTACACTAATAGAATTAGAACCATCAAACCTATAGTTCATTAAGCATAAATGCTGGAAAGGAACCTAATGTCGACTATTCCATGACGGGAAATTTTTTGATATCATTAGAGAATAAGGATATCGAATTATACATTTCAAATTGAATGGAGAAACGGAATGTTTTACAGAACAGGAAGAACCAGTTCGAATACTTTACAGTTAGCGATAATGCTACTGGCAGCAACTTCAGCAGGCGCAACCGGAATAATGGACAGAGTGCAGGAGATAGCGGAACACCTGAGATCGCAGGAGTTCACCGCAGAAGGCTTCCAAGTGATTGAACTTTTCAGAGCAGAAACCACCGAAGACCTTGAAGCAGCAGTATCATATGGCTACCCGATGCCGTGGCTGGAAGAAATACTCAGTGATGAGACTATTCCAGAGGAAGACCGTTACTGGTTGGACTGCCGTATGAGGTCGATCTTTGCACAGGATTTGCATTTGTTCTTTGACCAAGATGGCAACAGAATTTCAGTTGAAGCTGACTTCATTATTCCCGGTGAAGACTACTGGCGTGAGCATCTGATGGTTAATCCGCCGGGAGATTCGGATGTCTCCGCGAATCTTCGCCCCACAACTATCTATGCTGACCCCGGATATATTCTTGACCGATTCGGGAATCAGGTTGGTGAACTAGCCGAGGTCTTCAGATTTGTTAGCATGTCGCGGGATGCAAGTATTGCAGCAGTTATCAGTGGTGGGCGCAATGCCTGTTTTATGTATCCTGATGGTTCATTCAGAGAAATTCCTCTTCCACGACCCGGAGGGTACGAATCAGTTGTAAGTGCTAATGGAGAGGTTATTGCATTTGAGTGTGTCAGCCCCTCAGGTACTCGTGACCCCTATACTCTGGAGCCAACTGGTATTACAGGGGAAGTGTATTTCTTTAATCCCAGCGGGAATCTTATTGGAAACGCTGATCCCTACTCCATTATCGGAGCCGATGAAAGAGGCAAACTCTCCAGCGACGGAAGACTCTTCTGCGATAAATTGTCTACAGGAGAGCTTTTGCTCTGTCAGACCGGCATGGATAATCAAAGCTCTTTAGTTGAAATGACCGAAGGTGGACGGGGGCGAAGTTCATTTGAGTTCAGTCCCGACGGTGAATTCCTCTGTGCTGCCGGGTTCTCAATTGGGCTAGTCGTTAATCTAAGCACAAACCAGTGCATTTGGGAAAGCATGAACATCTTTCAAGCTGTTAATGATATGTCCCGGATTAATTGTTCAAACGGAGCAGAGTGTATTGCCTGCGTCACAAGTCATGGTCCATATACAGAATGCTACTTCGAGCTTGAGGTTTTCATCGACAATCAACTAATCTACAGGAATGTTGCTGAAGAATCCTACAACGAAGAAACTGTTGTCTCCCCAAATGGCCACTTCATTCTTTCTCAAAGAGATGATGTGAAAACAGGAGATTCTGGAATTCCAACTGTGATTAGGCAGATCAGCAGGGGAGATTCAGAATGAGATCCCAAACAATCAATATTCTGATGACTCTTCTGATTCTTGCTGTCTTCTCAGGAAGAGGGCAAGCCAATGACCCCGCTGAAGATACTCCATGGCCAATTGGTTTCAACGCTGGAGAAATGAACATTTCCAGAACTCTGATGAACTCCTATGGAGACCTTAATGGGTCCTGGTTGTGCTCTGTGTTTCACGCTGGTATTGATATCGACGCAACAACCGGTTATCCAAACTGCGATGAAGTGCGCTGCGTTGATGGTGGTTATGCTACTCTCGTTCAAGAAATCCCGATCCCAGGAACAGATGGCCTGACACAGTGGCTTGTGATAATCTGTGACGAACTCGGTGGTACCGTTCAGAATGGCTGGAGCTACGGGCACCTCGATCAACCACCGTTTCCTCAAGAAGCTCTGGTTGCTGATAACGCACTTGTCGGCACAATGACCACTAATATAGACACCCCCCATGTGCATTTCATGTGGACCGACTGGAATAGTAATGATTTTTCATACTGCAACCCTCTGAACTATCTGGATCCAGCTCCGATATTCGAGGAAAACTATCAATGGGTTTTCAATCCGGAGAACAACAGTCCTTCGTTCGACTATTTCTTCCTTGAAGACATGAATTATTCTGCGTGGGAAAACTTGACAGTAGTTGAAACAGAAAACCTGATGCTTGACCAATCTTGCTTGTCGGGCAATGTTGATTTCTTCTTTGGTGTTTCCCTTCATGGAGAGGGAATGCCTTTCGGTGGAGGAGTCGGCAGAAACGACCTTACATCCCAAAAAATCAAGTACGATGTGGTTCGTGAACTGGTATCAGGGGAAGAAACCCTCGACACCAGGTATGTATTCGATTTTGACTGTGTGTTAAAAGCTGATACAGCAAATCCAGATGATTCTCGGGCTCAGATGCTTTACTTCAGACATTCCATGCAAGCACTATTCGGGCATGATGCTCTGGCTTACTGCCTTACTAACAGTAACTCATCCGAGGAGTGGGACGGTATAAGTACAATCAGTGAGAATTGCTGGAACACCGATTGTTTCGAGATTGACGAAACCAACAGCACAGTGAATCCTGTTTTGGCTATGTATCCTGATGGTCCGTACCATTTGGATGTTTTGTGCTACTCTTTTGACGAAGACTATACTTTTCCTGAGAGTGTAGACGGTGTAGAGCTCCACAACTTCTACCCGGCTCTCAAAGAGGTATTAGTAATTGATTCATTTACTGATGGAACCTACTACCGAGCCATATGGGAACCTGATGCATCAGGTCTCTTAGCTGAACTGAATATTGTATCAGATCAACCAATTCCAGCAGGGACTGAACTCGAAGTAATTCTTATCTTTACAGAAGAAATGAACACTGAAACTGGTTCAGTATCAGCTAGTTTGGGAACTTCTTCCATCAGCAATGGAAACTGGACAAGCTCAACAGTTTCCAATGATACCTGGACCGGTGAGGTCACAATGCCTTCTGAGGTAACGGATCAAACGTATGTACTTTCTGTAAGTGCTTCTGATACTAACAACAATGACCTGATGGATCCAGAGGGAACGGGATCTGTTCCTGGTCCCGTTAGCGATACCCATCATACTGTTACCTTAGGATTCCCTTCTATTTCTCATCAATGGACAGCAACAATTCACAGTTATATCCTCGGATCCCCAAAGTTGGCTGACATTGATGGTGACGGTGATCTCGATGTTATTATTCAGAGCGAAGACGGTTATGTTGACGTTCTGGATGATGATGGCAGCTCAGTGTGGGGTGGTGGAGTTGATGGCCTTTGGCCTGTAGATGCTCCCGATGTCTATGCAAGCCCTGCAATTGCCGATCTTTCAGGCTCCTCTCTTCCTGAAGTGATTGCAGTACACCCATATGGATGCAACGGCTTTACTTCGACAGGCCAAGCAATCCAGGTTTGGGGAGGAATCCAGTCATCAAGTGAATTGAGATGGTTCTCTACCAGCTCTCCAGCATCCTCCAATGTTATAGCGGACGACTTTAATGAATTTGTAATGGGACGCGTACGGGTTCAGGGAGGTAGTGGAATCGGAATCTTTTCTGCCAGAGAAAGCGATGGAACTCCTCTCTGGGGTGGTGGTTTAGGATCCAGCGGTTCAATAGAATCTGTCAGTGCCACTTCATGTATAGCCAATTTAGATAATATTGGGAATCTGGAAGTCATTGTAGCAACCTCTGCACAGCAACACCCAAACAGAAGCGGTACTGATGAGGAAGGCAGAGTATACTGCTTCGATGCAGAGGATGGAGATCCTATCTGGGAATACAACTCCGGCTCCCCAACTATTATGAGTGCTGTTGTTGCAGGCAATCTGGATAATGATGATCAACTGGAAGTGGTCGTAGGATTAGCAACTGGAAGTGGAGGAGTCAGAGTAATTGACGGGGCTACAGGCCTCATTGAAAACTGGGGCACTCTTCCAACGGGGTCATTTGTATATGCCGGGGCATCAATTGCAGACATAAATGCAGACGGTGATAATAATCTTGTTGTTTCTTGTGCAGATGGGCTGCTTTACTGCTGGGGCTGGAATGGTTCTTCATTTGAAGATCTTCCTGGCTTTCCGATAAATCTGGGCACCTGGACAGATGATGGGGTAAGTATAGGAGATGTTGATTCCGATGGAATGCTTGAGATGGTAATTGCGGGAAAAGACGGCAAACTGCATGTAATTAACCACGACGGTATGGAAGTTGGCGGTTTCCCAGTTTCAGTATCCACTACCAACCCTCTTTCGGGGCAGCCTGCATTAGGTGATATTGATAACGACGGCAAGCTTGAGATTATTTTTGGAGAAGTAAGTAACAGCGTTATCTACTGTTACGAAATGGGTGAGAATTCTGCGTACAATGATCTTCCCTGGC
>JAGGYZ010000284.1 GCA_021162285.1 Candidatus Fermentibacteraceae bacterium | reverse complement strand
CTGTAGAAGTTGAAGATGTGACAAGTGGCGGAATTGTAATTCCAGATTCTGCAAAGAAGAAACCCGCTGAAGGCATCATCGTTGCCAAAGCGGCTGATGCATCTGATGAGATTGCTCTGGGAGACAGAGTGATATACAAGGAGTACAGCGGAACTGAAATCAAGCTTGACGGGGAAACCTACCTTCTTGTTCCCTCTGGAGATCTTCTGGCAAAGTTCGTGGAAGCCGACGAAATACCGGAATAGCATATCTGAACCGGCGGGGTATCTCCCCGCCGGTACTTCTATCTTTGTTTCCATCCTCCGGTTTTGTATCATTCCTTTAACAGGAACAGGGAGGAAACATGAAAATCACTCGTGAACTTATTGAAAAACTGCCTAAAACCGACCTCCATCTGCATCTTGACGGATCGGTAAGGCTGGAAACCCTTATTGAGTTGGCCAGAGATGGAGGAGTTGTTCTTCCATCATACACTGTGGAAGGGTTGAAGCAGACGGTTTTTAAAGAGAATTACAAAGACCTGGATGATTATCTGAGGGGTTTTGGTTACACCTGCTCGGTTATGCGACAAAAAGAGAACATACAGAGAATCTCCTACGAGCTTGCTGTTGATAACCAGCGGGAGGGGGTGCGGTACATCGAGGTAAGGTTTGCTCCCCAGCTTCATGCAGGTGGAGAAATGACACTTTCCGACACCATTGTTGCTGTGAACAACGGCCTTGACAGAGCCAGACGGGAGTTCAACAGTTCTGAAGCAGTTGTTTCCGGTGCGGAGCCTCAATTCGAGTACGGTATAATCACATGTGCTATGCGGTATTTCAACAGGCATTTCTCAGATTATTTCAATGACATCGTATCCGTACATTCCTATTCGCCAGAGGACAAAATCTTCGGGCTGGCCTCTCTTGAGGTTGTAGGAGCGGCAGTTCAGGCAAAGAGAGAGATGGGGCTTCCTGTTGTAGGAGTTGATCTGGCCGGACCAGAGAAGGGAAACCCACCAATCCATCACAGGGAAGCATACATGCTGGCTCAGCGGAATTTCCTGAATAAAACGGTTCATGCGGGGGAGGCTTACGGTCCGGAAAGTATCTTTCAGGCAATAACAGAACTTGGTGCTGATCGTATTGGCCATGGAACATCCCTGTTCAAACCGGAAACGATTACAGATACATCTATTCATAATACGGACAGGTATGTAAACGACCTGGTGCAGTTCATTGCCAACCGGAGGATAACTGTAGAAGTCTGTCTTACGTCCAACATGCAGACCGATCCGGAACTTGTAAGGCTGGAAGACCATCCGTTCAGGAAAATGATGGACAACAAGCTGTCGTGTTCAATCTGTACAGACAACAGAACAGTTTCTCACACCACAGTGACAGATGAAGTGTACAAGGCAGTTAATGCCTTCGACCTCTCGCTGAATGAAGTAAAAACCCTCATGGTTTACGGTTTTAAGCGAAGTTTCTTCCCCAGAGATTACAAAGAGAAGAGATCCTACGTGAGGAAGTGTATGGACTACTTTGAAAAAGTTGTTGCAGATCAGGACAGTCTGTGAAGATCACCCGTGAATTGATCGGAAGGCTGCCCAAAACAGATCTGCATGTACACCTTGGCGGGAGTATCCGTCCAGCCACCCTTATTGAGCTGGCGCGCAGGGATGGTGTTGAGCTTCCGTCTTACACTGTTCAGGGTTTGAAGGAAGAAGTATTCAAGACAGAGTACGGCAGTCTGGAAGAATACCTTGACTGTTTCAAGTATTCCGGTGCCGTCATGCAGAAACCCGAAAACCTTACCCGTATTGCAAGGGAACTTGCCGAAGACAACATGGCGGAGGGTGTTCGATACATCGAGGTAAGATTTGCGCCGCAGAGGTATGCCGGCGGTGAGATGAACCTGTCCCAGGTACTTGAAGCGGTGAACCGTGGTTTGAGCAGTGCAAAGCAGGAGTTTAACACTAGAGAAGCAGTTGTTTCCGGGAAGGAGCCGTCTTTTGATTTCGGGATAATTGCCTGTGCCATGCGGTATTTTACGGAAGGCTCCTCCCTCTACTTCAGGAACATCTTTTCTGCCCATGCCCATTCCAGGGCAGACAGAGTTTTCGGCCTTGCTTCAGTTGAACTTGTTGGAGCGATTGTTAAAGCCAGACAGGAGAAGGAGATACCGGTTGTGGCAATAGACCTTGCAGGCAGGGAAAAGGGATTTCCTCCACTGCATCACAGGGAAGCTTACATGCTCGCCCGGCGGAACTTTCTGAACAAAACGGTGCATGCAGGAGAAGCATACGGACCGGAGAGCATCTTTCAGGCCATAACAGAGCTTGGAGCAGACAGGATAGGTCACGGAACATCCATGTTCAACGCTGAAGCTGTCAGTGATCCATCGGTGAAAGACAGGCAGAGGTATGTTGAAGACCTTGTCAGGTTTATTGCAGACAGAAGGGTAACTGTAGAGGTTTGCCTTTCATCCAACATGCAGACGGACTCCAGGTTGAAACGACTGGAGGATCACCCGTTCAGGCTGATGATGGAGAACAGGCTGTCGTGTACGATCTGTACCGACAACAGAACTGTTTCCAGAACCACGGTTACAGATGAGGTGTTCAAAGCCGTGGATAGCTTCCACCTCACCCTCTCACAGCTGAAGAACCTCACAGCCTACGGGTTCAAGCGGAGTTTTTATCCCCACAACTACAGCAGGAAGAGGGAGTACATCAAGATGTGTATGGACTACTTCGAGAAGGTTATCAGTGACTCAGTCTGATAGCCCCCAGAAACAGTCTCTGGTACTCTACTTCCCTGAGGTCTGAGGTTTCCAGACTTATTGTGCTTATTCCGTTGTTGTACTCTTTCGGTACAGGGAATACAATCCAGTAAGAACCCTCTTCTGTAAGTGCCGGTTTCCATGTGTTCCACAGAGCAGCTATTTCTGAAGGCAACATTCCCGCGCCTGCCCATGCGGTAAAAGTATTCGGAACCAGCTCCGGGTCAATTTCTCCCCCTATCGGAAAGTCACGCGGCACAAACTCGTTCTGCTCTATATCAACCGGAATAACTCCGTAGGGTGTAAAGAAAAGTGCATCCCGAATAAGGTCTCCTGTAAAAACAGGATTTCCGTTCGAGCTCCACTGAAACAGTTCTTGTATGAAATCTCTGTCAACAGTACACTCGTAGTAAAGGAAATTTACCGTTGCACCTGAGTAGCTGTTGTACAGCAGCAGAGAAGGCACAGTCTCCCAGTATTCCATTGCCCATGAATAGGGACCTGTGTACGGCAGGGATTCCTCAACACCCGTCGTGGTAACCACTTCCCACTGCGCAGAATTCCCACTGAATAGATCAGGAG
>JAGGYZ010000216.1 GCA_021162285.1 Candidatus Fermentibacteraceae bacterium | reverse complement strand
GAAAAGTCGTTTCCAGGGAAGCTTCTGTGACTATCAGCATTCTTGTGATCTCGTCATCTCTCCCGGCACTGCAGAAAGGACGCTCACCGAGGGGAGCAGTTTCAATGTGAATTTCAAGAGAAACCAGTTTCTGCAGCTCTCCTGTTGCCGGGTTCCAGCGAAGGGGTGTTACCAGCATTTCAGCCTGAGGCAGACCGCCAATAAAGCCTGTTCCGGACAGGCGGACAGGTTCCGAGGGCCAGAAACTGTCTGCCGTGTAGATTTCATCACGACCTGTAACCGCAGAGGCTTCAGCCTCAAGTATCAAAGGTAGTGGAGCTGGCAGAGGAGAAATGGAAACACCGCCGGCAACTGTTTCCCATACGGCAGTGGATTCTAAAGAAACAGCTCTCTCTCCTGATGGTAGAGGTAGTGTCCAGGGCAGTTCCGGAAGAGATGGAAGCCCCTGTTCAGTTCCAGGATAGGCACCCTGAAGATGGGGAACAACTCCTGTGGAAATCGTCTGCAGTGTGTAGTCCTCTACCAGTTCTGAAGGTAGTTGTGCGGTTATTCCGGTTGCAAAAACAGCTGCTGAAATTAGCAGAACCAGCATCGTTACAGTTTTCATGGGTGCCTCCTGGTTGCGTGTGTATCTAAAAACGTGCCAAGGTGTTGAGTATTGAAGATTGTATTGTGTATGTCAACGAATTTCCGATGTAGGGAACAAACTGTTCGTGCCCGGTGGAATAGCCCCTTTGTACATGAAGTATCAGTGTTCGCAGGTGCGTTACGCTCCTGCCAATACGATCCTGAAAGGAGAGGAAAATGAAAACAGCAGTACTGTTGTTTATCGCTCTGGCTTTTTCCGGTCAGGCACTGGGCTCCGTACTTGTGAGCTTTGCGTGCGACGCACAGGTGGTTGAAGTAGGAGAATACGACGAAACTTCAGAAATTTTGAACGTAACTCTTCGGGTAGAGGAAGTCACAGAGAACCACACAGGGCACGACACAGACTACTTCATGGAGAGCTACGGAGAGCAGATCGCAGAAGTGTCTCTGGAGAATGTTTCTCCTGAAGAGGCAGGGTTGATCTGCAGTGGTTGTGTTGTGGAACTGGATTACAGGCATGCGTCAGGCCTTTTCGGCAGCGGTTCGGAACCCCGGGCATTCTCGTCTGAAAACTGGGAATTTGTTGAGATTCTGCAGGAACAGCCTGCACATTGATAGTGCTGCCATTTTGATATAATCACATGGTCTCAAAATGAAGGGAGAAGTTATGAAAGTATTCAGTTTAATTGGTCTGATGGTGCTTTCCAGCGTGTTTTCTGTGGCCAGCGGAGAATCGATCTACGCTATTCAGGGGGACGTGCTTTACAGCGCAGATGCAAACTCCGGTGAGTGGAGCGAACTCTCTGAAAGCTGGGAGGGAACAGAACTGCTTGCATCGTTTTCAGGCAGCATGTACGCCATTCAGGGGGATGTTCTGTACAGAATAGACCGTGACGGTTCCTGGACGGAGCTTTCAGAAAGCTGGGAAGGTGCTATTGCCCTTACTGCGGGAGAAGACTGGCTTTACGCAGTTCAGAACGATATGCTCTACAGAGTAAACCCGGATGACGGAACTTGGGAGAGTGTTCCCGGAGACTACACTGGTACATCTCATATTGCCTGGTGTGACGGCGAGCTTATGGTTCTTCAGAACGGTTCCCTCTACCGCACAGATCCGGTAACAGGTGATTACATTGAATTACCGTCGTCCTACACCGGAACTACAGCTGTAGCGGCTACATCAAATACTTTCTTCGCCATTCAGGGAGACGTTCTTTACAAGGTAAATCCCCGAACTGGAGACTACGAGAATCTCGGTGGCGGTTACGACGGGGCAACAGAAATGGCTGCCTCTGGTAACTATGTATACTGCGTGTGGAACGGTTCTCTCTGGAAAACTAATATCAGCACAGGCGACTATGAAAGTCTCGGATCGACCTGGGACGGAACAACAGCCCTCTGCGTATTTTGAGTTAAGCCGGGATTCACATGATTGCGCTGTCTGGAAGTGAAATATCCAGGCAGCGCAATCTTTTTTGCTGAGATACGATACTGCAGCAGGAAGATGGTGCAACTGTTTTTCAGAAGGTTAGTTTTACGGTGTTGCTGTACCATCTCCCTTCACATACATGTTGAACCACCTGAGCTGTTCCCAGAGCACATGTTCCAAACTTTCCCCGGCCCTGTAACTGTGATCTTCGAAGGGCAGCAGCACCAGTCTGGCCGTGCCGCCTGAACCGCGGACTGCTTCGAAGAGAACCTCAGACTGGAAGGTGCGGGTTCCCGGGTTCGAGTCATCATTACCGTGGATAATGAGGATAGGCTCATTGATCTGATCGGCGAAAAAGACAGGTGATAACTGGATGTAAACATCCCTGGCCTCGAACAGTGAACGGCGCTCGGACTGAAAGCCGAATGGCTGATTTGTTTTGTTGTAGGAGCCGCTGCGTGCGATTCCTGCCTGGAACAGATCTGTGTGTGCCAGAAGGTTGGCAACCATGAGCGCACCGTGACTGTGGCCGATTACACCAATCCTGTTTGGGTCTGCTATTCCCATCTCAACGGCCTTGTTCACTGCAGCTTCGGCATCAGCTATCAGTTGTGGTACAAAGGTATCGTATGTGGTTTCGGGGTCACCGATCATAGGCATGGCCGTATGATTAAGTACTGCATAACCCTGCAGCAGGAAGTAGATCTGTGAGGCTCCATAAACACGCATGAATCGCTGGGCTGAACCGCTGACCTGGCCCGCAGTGGCTGCGCTGGAGTACTCCCGCGGGTAAGCATCTATAACTGTAGGCAGTGGTGTACCTTCCTGATAGTCTGGCGGCAGGTACAGGTGGAAGCTGAGAGGAACGCCATCGTCACGCTGATAGTG
>JAGGYZ010000218.1 GCA_021162285.1 Candidatus Fermentibacteraceae bacterium | reverse complement strand
GGAGGCATCCCGCCGAGGAATTCGGCAATCTGGCTGTTCCTGATACCGAGAGCTTCCTCTATCGGAAGACCCCGTACCATTTCCGTAAGGGCGGATGCACTGGCAATTGCTCCTGCACACCCGAAGGTCTTGAATGCTATATCTGCTATTTTTCCCTGGTCGTCTATATCAATATCAAGAAACATGGCATCTCCGCACTGTGGAGAACCAACCTCTGAGTGCCCGTCGGGAGAATCAAGGTTACCAACATTTCTGGGATTCATGAAGTGATCCATGAGTATATCAGAATACTGCCACATTGTAAGGTTACTCCATTTCAAGCGATCCGTTGGACAGATCTGCAAGTGTATTGTTGCCAAGATATGTTTCGCATATCAGCTTGATATCCGTCCAGAGTTTCTTGGTGGGACATCTGTCTTCTCTGGAACAGCATGGGATTCGTTCCTTTGAACTCCCTTCCTTCTGCTTGAAGTCAGGGCATTGAAGAACACAGTCTGTGTGAAAAAATTCTGTTTCCAGCACTCTGATAACCTCAAGAAGTGTAATTTCAGAGGCACTCCTGCTCAACACATACCCGCCGCCTGGACCTCTGCGCCCTTGCACAAAATCAGCACTGCGAAGCCTTCCGAATATCTGCTCAAGATACCTGATAGGAATCTCTTCTTCCTCTGCAATTCCAGACAGGCTTAAAGGACCGGCCTGCCCGTTTCTTGCCAGTTGAACCATAGCTCTCAGTCCGTACCTGCTCCTTGTAGAAATAAACATCAGGCCTCCTTCCTTTATAATATATCAATGTGGTCAAGTTTTGCTGGAAGACATTTTCTTCACAGTGATCAAAACAGCTGCCAGCACCACTCCAATGGCCAGAACACTCATCAGAAGAGTCATACCAAACGGCAGGGAGTCATACTGTACACCGGAGCCTTTGTAGGATACTGACAGATCTGCCTGAAGGGTAACCGGTACTGTGTTGCCGCGGTTGCTTACGATGAGAACAAAATCTCCAAAATCAGGGATATCCATGTAAAACTGTCCGTTCTCTGCGTAAACAACACCCAGCGTATCTATGTTTCCCCGTCTTTCCCATCCGCTTCTGTAATCGAGTTCCGTTATGAGAATAAACTCTAGCTTTGTAGGAGTTGGCTCGGTAAAGAAATTTCCGGAAATACAGGTACTGTCTGCCATCTGGGGAGTTATTCTGAATTTTACAGAACGGTAGGTACCAACTCCCAGGTCAAGAGTGTCGGAAAGCAGCGTAAAAGATCCCGCAAAAAGTGGAACAGCAAAAACTGCAAGGAATAGAGTAACAACCCTCATTTCTCAACCTGTCCTTTCACCAGTTTGCGGATCATCATTCCTGTGAAAATCTGATAAAGACCGGCAAGAAACATCAGGATTCCAAGACCGATCATGGAAATGGAAACAATATCTGTAAAAGATCCGTTTTCCAGAGAAGAGGCCAGTTCGTTCATCATGTCTGCCGCTTCACCGAAGGAACCTTCTGCAGAGAGAAGATCCTGCTCCATTGCCTCGACCGAAACAGCTACTTCTCCTATAGACCCGCCAACAACAATAATATCCCCGGAAAGATCTTCCAGATGCGTATTTAGAAATCCCAGCTCCGTTGAGACGGTTTCCGTTCTCTCCGCCACCTCATCAAAATGATTGGCGGGCATCATGTTTCTTACCATAGACGGCATTGATGCCATGTCATTCGCCAGAGCAGGCAGAATAACTTTCAATTCTTCCAGAATCGTAACTGTTTGAAGAATAACATCACCGGTGTTTGTTACAATGCTGGATGTGTTCTCCAGGGATATTCTCACTTCCTCGATCATTCCTGTAGAGCCGGAAACTCCTTCTGTTGATGTGCTGACAGCATTACCGGCAATTCTAATCCCATGTGATAATTCCTGAAGAGAGGAATCAAGCCGGGAATTCACCAGAGGGCCTCCAATACTGAAAACCACCCCCAGAAACATAAATACAGTCCCGGTAATAAAACCGAGGGCATTAACAAATCCTGATCCTTTCATATCTACCTTTCAGCAATTACAACTATCCTGGTGTCCGGGTGATCAGGCAGCAGTTCATCAGATGCGGGGTTAAGCCTCGCCTTTGAATCAATACCGGTTCCGGTAAGCCACCCTAGAACAACCTCTCCTCTGGCCAGCCCGACGGCAGCCAGACCGGAGAAATCTTTCGCGTTGTACCGGGAAGCATCTCTAAGCTGAATCTCACACCCGGACGGGTCGAATATCTCGTCGTAAACCAGTTTCAGATAGGGTTGAATCACCAGCTGAGCCATTATCATACTGCACACTTCATTCGAAATCACGAAGTCATCAATTCCTGCTGCCGTGGCAAGCCTTCTGTTTTTGGGATTCCTGATTTCAGAGACCACTGTCGTTGTCCAGCCTTCTGCAAGTCTCGTTGAAATATCTCTGATAATCAGCAGCGTTATAATACATTCAGAATCGGCTTCCTCGTCAGACATCTCCGGGCTCTTCCCTGAAATTACCATTATGCTGTGGTATTCCTCCGGATGAAGCCGCTCCACTGCTTCGGGATCGGTTCGCTGCATCTCAATGTATTTCTTCCCGCAGTGTTTGTATTGAACCTGGTCCAGCAGCCGGTTCCCATCAAGCTGTGGAATAGAACCTGCCACAACAATCTCTGAACCGGGGTCAGAGTATTTATCAAGAAGCTTGAGCATGAAACTGAAATTCCTGCTTTCTCCGGAGAGGACAAGCATCCGAAGAGGATTGATCTGTTGTTTTTGGCTACCCTCTGCCGTGGCTGACACCGTGCGCTTTTCACGTGACTTTATTAACCGGCAGGAACCTCTGTTCTCCTCGAGAACAAGAAGTTCATCGCTTTCCTTAATTACAAAATCCCCGGGAGGATTGAGAACTATCCTGCCTTCACTTAACACTCCGGAAACGATCCCGCCTGAAATTCTCTGAGATATCTCTTTGATCATCAAACCCCGGGCGTGCTCACACGATTCTATATAAAATTCGTTTCCGTCATAGCTGAGTATTTCACTGTAAACTGTACTTAAACCAGGCTGTCTGCCAACCTGAACCAGAAGACGCATAACTATTTCGCGCACAGGAACCCAGTTTACATCGGGGAAAGCCATCCTGGCAATTTTACCTTTATCCCTGTTTCTGAGCTCGCAGACTCCGTTTGCCTGCCTGGTTCCCATTATGGATTTCACGGCGATAAGGGTTTTTATCACCGTGCTGTCCCGGTCTCCAACCACAACAAACCCTTCACTTTTATCAAAACCCGGCAGGTCAAGAGCGTCAATATCCGTGGGGTCTCCAGACCTGCAGATGATTTTTTTCGCCCGTTTCTTCCCCAGCCGCTGAATTAGCACTTCTTCGAGCCTTTCACGGGAATCATTGGAAAACAGTACGATTCTTCCGTGGATAGACCCCTCTTCTCCTGCTTTTACCAGTTCTCTAGTCACTTCAAACAGCCGGTCTCCGTTTCCACAGACTATGAAGTGGTCCCTTTCGACTACAGGCGATCTGCCCTTTTTCAATGAATCAATCTGCTCGGTAATCTTGGAGGAAAAAATACCAATAAGCAGAGAAAGAACGAGAATGCCGCCAATTGTAACTAAAACACCTGCAACAACTGTCTGCGAACTATCACATTCATCGGCATCATCAACAAAAGTCCCCTGGTCAAGAAGCCTGGTGAATGACCACCAGAAGCTGTGCTGTACCGTACCGTCCACCAGAACAACTCCAGCAGAGACAATTACAGATGATACAACTACCAGAACCAGTATCTGCCACAGAGTATTGCGGATAAGCAGGTCATTAACATGGTATCGCAGCCTCTTCTCGATTCGTTGAAAGTCCATATTTCCTCCCAGAATGTATCTGGTGATATAATTCCAATGCCTCTGTTCTGAAAGGGAGAGCAATGAAAGATAGTTTTGTAGACCGTGTTGTTGAATCCGCTCAGCAGGCAGGCTCCATACTGTTGAAGTACAAAGAGAAAGGGTTCTCTGTGGCCAGTAAAGACGGAATGGAGTTTGTTACTGAAGCAGACTTCAAGTCTGAAGAATTCCTTGAAAAAACTCTTACCGTCCTTCTGCCGGGATCCTCTTTTCTGGGAGAGGAGAGCTGGCGCGGGAACTGGCCGGAAACACCCTTTTGGGTAGTTGACCCTCTGGATGGAACCAACAATTACGCGGCTGGAATTCCATTTTTCTGTGTTTCAATTGCTCTGGTTGACGAGGATGGAGTGAGTCTGGGCTGTGTTCACGATCCCGTTCATTCAGAAACCTTTCTGGCCATGCGTGGAGGGGGAGCGTTTCTTAACGGAGAAACCATAAAGATATCCCCTGCCTGCATACTTCGGGATGCCATATTTGCAACAGGATTTCCGTACTCCAGAACTCCTGAAAACCTTAACTTCGATATGGATGCTCTAACCGGAATGCTGGGGGAAGCGAGGGGGATAAGAAGATGCGGCTCTGCCGCTCTGGACCTTGCCTACACAGCCGCTGGAAGATACGGCGGATTCTGGGAGGAAAACCTGAAGCCCTGGGACATGGCCGCCGGTGTGCTTCTGGTACGGGAGGCCGGAGGCGTTGTTTCCGGCTTCAGGGAAAAACACTGGACCTTGAAATCAGCAGGGGTTCAATGCTCTGCTCCGGGAATATGGAATCAGTTCCGCAGGATAGTAGAAAAGCGCCCCAGCAACAGCGGAGACGCCTCAAAAAATGAACCCATGAAACCTTAAAATCCCAGATTGGCTCCGCCGAAGTAGCTTACAATGGCTTCACCTGCATCGTCACCGAAGGGCTTGGAAAGCCTGATCTCCCCGAACAATGATGCCGGCATTCCTGCCGGTTTAAAAGACATCCCGATGACTCCCTCTGCTGAGGGGAAAACATGGTCGTAAGGGTCAATAGCCGGATCACCTGTTGCCTGCTGCTGAAGCATACCCAGCATGGCATCGGCATCGCTTACCACAAAATGCACACCTCCACCGCCACCTACATATGGTTTGAACGGTGATGATCCCATTGGAATATCTGCTCTCAGAATAGCTGCCAGACCCAGGTTGTGATAGGTTGCTCTATAATCCTTCAACATATCTGCTTCTGCAGGGAGGGTCCATTCCAGTTCGTTTTCCAGATAATTTCTCAAGTCGTCGATGTTACCATTGTACTCGTAGCCGTACTCATCACTCAGGTAGTTTGCAAGGTAGCTTTCCATGGAAATGTCAGACTCGGTACTGGTGTAGGTTCCACTTATTTCAATCCCCAGAACAGGCATAAGCGGAAAAGCGAGCTGTCCTCCGAAAATTGGTCCATCAGCACTCATCCCGGTGAAGGGATCGTCCGATGTGGTGTAACCCACTCGACCGCCAACTCCGGGACCGGCAAGTACCGCAGTTGCGATAAAAAGAACTGTAAACACTGTTTTTCTCATGTCTTAAGACTCCTTTCAGTGAACTCCAATTATTCAAGGTATGACAACAAAGGTCAACACATCGTATTGACTTGCGCTGGATGAAACATGATTATTGCTGTGCTATCAGCGTGAAGTGAATTACTTTCCGCACGAACTTAATTGAAAGGAGTTTTCTCAGAATGAAGAATGTACTTCTTGTAACAATGGTTCTGGCCGCCGGAGCTTTTGCCTTTCACGGCAATTTTGACTGGCAGTCTTTTGGTGGTCAGCCAGGAGACGAATGTTCCATTAATCTGCTCGAATCCAATGCCGATTACATGGTGATGAGCGTTTCCGTTCCCGGCTTCTGGCTGGGAAATTCTGTTGCCAATGGAACCACATGGGACAGTATTGAACTCCCCGGTTTCTATTCGCAGTCGGATGTCGGTCTTCCCGAGGTTCCAGGAGTGGCTCAGATGTTCGCCCTTCCCTTCGGAACCGACGCAGTGGTTTCCATTGAAAATGTGGAATACACCACTTTTCCCGGTATCAACCTTGTTCCAGTACAGACCCCGGAAATCGACATGCCCCACAACCCCTTCCCTTTCCGTCAGGATGGTGCAGTTTACAACAGCAACAGCTTCTTCCCCTCCCAGTGGGCAGTTGCTGCTACCCCTGGAACCTGGGGCGGAATAAGCACCGATAAACTTGTTGCAACCCCCTTTAGATACAACCCTGTAACTGACGAGCTCATGGTCGCAAAAACTATGACCGTAAGAATCGACTTCGCAGGAAATCCTGAAACTCTTGCTTACCCGTCCAGCGAAACAGTAAGAAACGGTGCTGCGGGAATGCTCATCAACTACAGCCTTGTAGAGGCTGATGCTTCCGTGGCCACCGATGCAGAAGCTGCAGAGTTTGTGTTTATTACAACAGACGCCAACCTCAGCGCCATCACTCCTCTGGTAGAATTTTACCAGGGTATCGGCTACGAGACTGCGGTAGAGTCCTTTTCAGGCTCTGCCACTACAAGTGCAATCAAAGCTGCCATAACAGATCACTTTGATACCAGCCTTACCCGGTTCGCCCTCATTGCCGGTGACCACACATCTCTTCCCAGTTACAACTACGGCAATTTTGTGGGAGATTACTGGTACGCCTGTCTTGTGGGAACCGACCTTACCCCGGAGATCGCAGTTGGCCGCCTTACCGGTAATGCCACTCAGATCACCAACCAGGTTAACAAGATAATAGACGGTTATTACCAGTTCGATTTCACTGACAGCAACACCACAGGTATTATACCCAGCACTTCCGTTCTTGCCGCTCACGAACAGCTTTATCCTGGCAAGTACACACAGTGCTGCAACGAGATAGCAGCTTACAGCTATGCAACCAACATGAGTTTCTGGAAGATATATCCTCCAGAGGGTGGAACCGCTGCAATGGTCTCCGGATGGTTCAACAGCGGCGTCGGCAGTGTGGGTTACAGAGGCCACGGAGATGTAACCTACTGGGCGTGGAGCCCGGGATGGAACAAAACAAACATTCAGGCTCTCACAAACACATTTATGCCTCCTGTGTGGAACATCGCATGCCTTTGCGGTCAGTACCAGACCGGAACAGAGTGCCTTGCCGAGAGCTGGGCATGGGATGACCACGGCTCCAGCGGTGCCCTTTGTGCAAATGATCCGTCATACACAGAGGCCAACCACACTTACATGAAAGAGATCTACAAAAAACTCTACGACGAGAATTTCTACAATGTAGGTGAGGCTATCAACGAGGCAACAATTGAAACCATAGCTGCCCACGGCTCCATTGGAGAAACCAATGCCAAGATGTACATCTGGTTCGGTGACCCTGCAATGGAAATTTTCAACAACGACGTAAACAACCCCACAAATCTTGCTATCAGCTGCAACCCCGGCATGGTTAATCCCGGCTCGCAGACAATAACAATGACTGTTACCAGCCAGGGTTCACCTGTCAGTGGAGCTACTGTTGCCCTTTCAGACGGTATTGACGGTATTGAAACCATCACCTTCTACGAAACAGCAACAACCAACGGCAGTGGACAGGTATCTTTCACGGTTAATGTGCCTTCCGGAGCAACCACCCTTTACACCGGGGCGAGAAAACACAACTACGGCCCTGTCTCCGCCAAGATTGATGTTTATCCAAATGCTATCGAAGATGCCGCAGAAGGCATCGAGACAGTTGTTCTTGGTGTAGCCGTTGCCGCCAACCCGGTTACAGGCAGTACTGCTCTCAACTTCTCAACACCGGTAACCGGTCACGCGGTTGTCCAGGTGTTTGACCTGTCCGGCCGCACAGTGGCCACTCTGGTTAACGAAGAGGTAGGAGCAGGTAACCATTCCGTTAACTGGACACCGGAGAACATCTCAAGCGGTGTTTACTTCGTGCGTCTTACAACTCCTGCAGGAACAGTGTCTACACAGGCAATGGTTCTTCGCTAGGGCGGTTACACAGATACTTCAGGGGCGGCTTCGGCCGCCCCTTCTTTTACACACCAGCAATTATCATTGAAATTCCGAACTTAACTTCCTGAATTTCAACGTTATTTTAGGGCATGTTACAGCCCTGCTGGGGCCCAGGCAATGTGGTAAAACAACCCTTGCGCGATCCCTGTCGGCGGTTAAACCTGTTCACAGATTCGATCTCGAAAACCCGGGTGATCGTGCTGTGCTTCAAAATCCGATACTTGTTCTCAGGGATCTGAAGGGTCTTGTTATCCTTGATGAAATTCACAGAATGCCGGAGCTCTATGAAATTCTCCGTGTGCTGGTAGATGATCCTTCCTGCACCTTGAAATTTCTGGTTCCTGGCAGTTCATCTCCCAACATAATCAGGCAGGTATCTGAAACTCTTGCCGGAAGAATTGGCTTTGTCGATATGGGTGGATTCAACCTGCGCGAAGTCAACAGTGCATCGTGGAAAAGACTCTGGCTTCGAGGTGGTTTCCCCCGCTCTTTTCTTGCAGGAGACGACAGAGCCAGTTTCCGCTGGCGCGAAGACTTCACCAGAACATTTCTGGAGCGGGACATTCCTCAGCTGGGATTTCGAATTCCCCAGGATGCTATGAGACGATTCTGGTCTATGCTGGCTCATTTCCAGGGGCAGAAGTGGAACAGTGCTGAGTTTGCCAGATCTCTTGGAACCGGAGAAAAAACCGCCTCTTCCTACCTGGATATCCTCTGCGGCACTTTTATGGTACGCAAACTGCAACCCTGGCACGTGAATATGAAGAAGAGACAGGTGCGCGTTCCAAAAGTATACATCAGAGACTCCGGTATGCTTCATTCTCTTTTGTCTGTGCAAACATCCAGAGAACTTTTAGGCCATGTAAAAGTTGGAGCCTCCTGGGAAGGGTTTGCTCTTGAACAGATTCTTTGTGTTGTCGGAGACAGAAAAGCCTGGTTCTGGGGAACTCATTCCGGAGCAGAAATCGATCTGCTTCTTGATCCGGAGGGAATAAATGTTGGCTTCGAATTCAAATTGTCTGAAGCTGTGCGAACAACCAGATCTATGCACTCGGCACTTAAAGACCTTTCGCTTAGACATCTCTACATAGTTTATCCCGGCGATAATTCTTACGCAATAGGCGACCGGATTTCTGCTGTTTCCATATCTCACTTAACGCAAACCGTTTCCAGACTCGTCAACCCTTGACCGCAGGCATATTACTTTAGCATAATACCGGGCTGCCTGCCCCACCTGAAGGATGGGGACGAAGCGACTAATTGTCGCCGGCCCGGAGGCGGAGCGCAGATGCGCTGAATCGCTATGCGGTTCTTTGAAGACTGATCTGTCGGTCTCTTTCCGGGTTCGGTGTTTGTTACACACCAGCAGGGCCGGAAGGAGGCTTTGTTAATTGCGTAAATACGAGACCGTACTTATCTGGAGTGCCAGTCTTTCTGAAGCTGAGCTTAAGAAAGAGACAGGCCGGGTACAGGGAATTGTCACAGACGGTGATGGTGAACTTACCGGCTTCGATGACTGGGGACGCCGTCAGCTGGCGTACCTTATTAACAAGGAGAGCGAAGGTGTATATCATTTTGTGCACTGGAAGGGCTCTTCGGAAGTTAAACTGGCCATCGACAAGATGCTCAGGATCAACGACAACTGTCTGCGTCATCTGACCCTCAAAGATGACCGAGACGCGGTCAGAGACACTACCGACGACTCTCCGGCTTTCGAAACCGGAGAATAGTCATGGATATCCGCATGCCCTCCATCAACAAGGTGTTTCTCTCGGGAAACCTTACTGCGGATCCCCGTACTAACATTCTTGAAAACGGTACCCATGTTGCCAATTTCAGTATGGCCAGTAACCAGAGCTACAAGGGAAAAGATGGGGAATGGCACGATAAGACCTGTTTTGTTGATGTTGTTACCTGGAGGCAGCTTGCCGAACGAGTAGGCAGCAGACTTCACAAAGGCAGCCCTGTGATGATTGAAGGTGAGCTTCAGTTTACCCAGTGGTCTGCTCAGGACGGATCAAAACGGAGCCGTGTTGAAATTCTTGCAAGAAGTGTACAGATGCTTGAGAAAACAGGAGGATTCAGCGCGGGACCTTCCCAGGGAAGCGGTTCAAACGAACCCCCACGCAGGGAAGAACCCCAGGGCTCCGATTACGCCGACGATATCCCCTTTTAGGAACAGGAGCTTCTTATGACCTTTCAGGAAGAATTCCCTGAATTGAGCGATGCAGCGATACCTGAGTCAGCAGACCGCGAACAGGTTCTTCTGGATATGCTGCCTGAGTTGAATTATGCAGTTGTTACTGGAATCATCAAGCGCCGAAAAGCTCTTGCGCTGACTCGTTCCGGTGTTCCGGTACTGCACATTCTTGTGGAAAACAGGCTGAAAACATATTTCGATAACCCTGAAACTGTAGTTTCAGAAATTGAAGTTGATGCATGGGGTAAACTTGCAACTGCTCTTGATGAAAAACTTCATCCAGGAGATGCAATTCTTATTGAAGGTCGATTAGCACACAGAAAAACAAATGATCGTACCGGTGGAGCGCACTTCAAGACTCTTCTCCGTGCCCGCCGCATACAACTGATTTTTAACACAGAAAGGAAGGCCTGATGCCTATCCATGGTAAACGCAAAGGAATAAAGATCACCAGGAAGAAGAAATGTCGTTTCTGCATGAATCCCGACATGGAAATTTCCTACAAGAACGAAAAAATGGTTCAGAGATACATCAGTGACCGGGGAAAAATCGTGGCGAAGCGCGTCAGTGGAAACTGTGCAAGACACCAGAGAATGGTAGCCAAAGAACTGAAAATTGCAAGATTCCTCGCGCTGGCACCGTACATCAGAGAACACTACAGGTAGAAACAGTCAGAGAACACAAATGCGGGGAAACAAAACAAGACTGAAACAGCTGCTGCTTGGCGGGCTCTCACTGCTTGCCGGACTGCCGTTTCTTGCGGCGGGCTTTTCTGCAAAACTGCTCACCGGCAGGCTGAACAGAGGTCTGCCTGCAGCTGCAGTGATTGTTATTGTGTCGTGGTATCTGGCAGGGTTTCAGGGTGCTGCTCTGACTGCGGTTTGTGCTGCAGTAACAGCCATTGCAGCCAGGTCTGGGTACAAGCTTCTCAAAACACTCTATTTGTCTTCCGGTTTCACTCTCTTAACTGCTACCCTTCTCTCCCTGGGTTTTCCGGGTTTTATGAACCTCGGCGAATCCGAGCTGGAACCTCTCCGCAGTATATATGTCTCTGCGGGACTGGATTCCGGAACTGTAGATCATGTGTTCTCTCTGATAACTTACTATTCGCCAGGTATTGGGGCTGTTCAAATTGTGCTTGGTTCCATTCTTTCCGTGCTTTTCTTCCAGTCTCTGAACCCTCGAAGTATGGGTTCGGTAATAAAGGGGAAAGCAAGGTTCAGCATGCACTGGGCGGTTGCCTGGATACCCATTGTCAGCCTGATTGTTCTGGTTACAGCCAGAATGTCTCACGTATCACCTCTTGCGTTGAGAATAGCAAAAAACCTGCTGGTTTTCAGCGCTCTTCCCTACGGTATAGAGGGTCTTCAGGTTGCTGTTAAGTGGGTGAAAAGCCTGCCGGGGATGGCAGTTATGCTCATATTGAGCGCAATTTTCGCTCCCCCGGTTGTTCTTGGCAGTCTGGTTCTGCTGGGAATTCTGGATACCTGGTTTGATTACAGAAAAAAAATAGACTTAAGGATCGAAAGGATGAAAAATGAAGGTTCTTCTGATCAAAACAGTTGACTCTCTCGGAACTCCGGGAGAAGTGGTCAACGTAGCTTCCGGCTATGCGCGGAACTACCTGCTGCCAAAGAAACTGGCGGTGGTAGCCACGACTGGTTCCTTGAAAATGGCAGTTTCTCTTAAAGCTGCTGCCGTTGCCAGAGAAAAAGAGCAGAACAAAGCAGCAGAAGCTCTTGCAGAAAAGCTCAGGCAGGTTACTCTTACTTTCACGGCTACTGCTGACGAGAACGGACAGCTTTACGGTGGTATTGGAGAGCGGGAAATTTCCGCTGCACTTCAGGAAAAGAATTTTGAGATAGACAAACAACAGATTCTTCTTGAAAACCACATTAAAAAACTCGGAGAACACAAGGTTCAGATCAAGATACTGAGTGATCTGGTCGAAACCGTTAATGTTGAGGTTAAGGCTCAGACCTAGTGAAGCTTCTCGCCGTTGAGACCTCTTGTGATGATTCAGCTGTGGCTGTTCTGGATGAACACGGAACTGCCGCAGCTGAACTGGTTTCCAGCCAGCTGATTCACAGCACACATGGCGGAGTGGTTCCAGAAATTGCCTCAAGACTTCACATGAGTGTTCTACCAGGTCTTATCACAGAGGTTCTGGAGATGTCCGGCACCTCTCTGCACAACATTGATGTCTTTGCAGCCACAGCAGGTCCAGGTCTTACAGGATCTCTACTGGTTGGTTTGTCTTGGACCAAAGCAGCTGCATTTGCGCTGAAAAAACCCTTTCTCGGCATCAACCATCTCGCTGCCCACCTGCACATACACTACAACTCCGCTGTTGAATTTCCAGCGGTTGCTCTGCTTGCAAGCGGAGGGCACACCATGATTTTTCATATGCTTTCCTGGGAGGAATGCTTTCTGCTTGGAACAACAAGGGACGATGCGGCAGGAGAGGCTTTCGATAAAACAGCAAAGTTGATGGGACTGGAATATCCTGGAGGAAAGGCAATAGACCTGCTTGCTGAAAAAGGGGATCCGGACGCTGTAGCCCTGCCTTCGCCTCTGGGCAGTAAGAAACTTCCAGAGTTCAGCTTCAGCGGCCTCAAAACCGCCGTCAGACTTGTATGGGAACAGGGAAATGTTTCACCTGAAGACCTCTCTGCATCTTTCAGAAAAACCGTGTGCAACCTGCTGGTTTCAAAAACCATGTACCAGGCAGGAAGGCTCGAAGCAAAATCTGTACTTATTGCAGGTGGTGTTTCTGCAAACAGCCTGTTGAGATCCAGTTTCAACCGCGAGTGCAAAAAACGGGGGATGTCTTTTTTTATGCCGGAAATTAAACACACCATGGATAATGCGGTAATGGTTGGTCGGGCAGCTCTTTCTGCTTTGAATTCTGATCCGCTTGCCTGTTCCGACTATTCATGCAACACCTTTCCCCGGTGGCACGGAAAGCGCCTTTCACCTCTTTCCCAATAGACACCTCTGTTTCAACAGCATGACACCGGCATTGCTTTCAACTATCTTTGTTTTCATGGTGGGGGGAGGGAAGATGAAAACAGGCACGGATACAGTTGAAGTATCGAGGTTCATTCGATCAGTTACCAGAAATCAGGGCAGACTGAGGGATAGGCTGTTTACTCCGGAAGAACTTGTGTGTAACCCTGGAGACCGTGATCTGGCCGTGATGTTCTCTGCAAAAGAATCTGTTGCCAAGGCTCTTGGTACCGGGTTCGGTCCATCTCTTTCCTGGCACGATATTCAAATATTCGTCAGTGGAAACAAGTTGAAGGCCCAGCTCTCCGGGTCGGCTCTTGCTCTTGCAGGAAACAGTGAAATTCATCTCTCCGCCGCGTGGGGGGATTACACATCCTTTACATTTGCTCTTTTAACAGAAAGGGAATAGCATGGCTTTCTGGCAGACACCATCTGAAATTGCGGAATTAGACAGGAAGGCAATCAGTTCCGGGACCCCGGCGCTGGTTCTGATGGAGAGAGCCGGGCTATCTGTTGCAGAAACTGTAAGTGCAATGGTTTCACCTGCAGAAGGCACTGTGGTTGTTTATACCGGCCCAGGCAACAACGGAGGGGACGGTTTCACAGCTGCCCGGTTTCTTCTTCAAAAGGGTTACAATGTAATAGTGCGTCCCTCTTTCAGCTCCTCAAGCAAAATTACTGAAGGCTGCCGTATTAACATGGACAGGTTTCTTTTTGCCGGAGGTATTATTTCTTATGAACCTCAGGTTACTGCTTCAGTTGCCGTTGATGCTCTTCTTGGTGTGGGTTTTGCCGGAAATCTCAGAGGCGGAACCCTTGATCTGGCTGTAGAGTGTACAGGATTGAATGCTCCTGTTGTTGCTGTAGACATGCCTACAGGTGTTGACGGCCTTACCGGACAGTGCGACCGCTCTGCTATACAGGCCAGTGTTACCGTTACTTTTGCAGCACCCAAACTGGGTCTTCTTCTTCCTCCGGGCTGCGGTCACTGCGGTTCTCTTCTGTTAAAAGATATAGGGATACATGTTCCCAGAAACGATGTGCGCAGGGTAATGACAAGACACTACGCTAATTCTTTGCTACCGGAAAGACCTGTAGACAGCCACAAGGGAACTTTCGGCAAGGTACTTGTTCTCGCCGGCTCTGAAAGGATGCCCGGTGCTCCGCAGATGGCAGCAATGGGAGCATTAAGATCCGGATGCGGTCTTGTTGAAATGTGTGTGCCTCTGCCGGCATCTCCGGCAATTGCCGGGAGAATTCCTGAAACTCTGTGCTCTTACTTTCTTCCAGGCGATGTAACTTCTCTGCCGGATCCCAACAACTACTCTGTGGCTGTGGTCGGCCCCGGCATGGGAATGAATGGAAGTACAGAGAGAATACTTAGACATGTTCTGGGAACATGGAAGATTCCAATAGTCCTTGATGCCGATGCACTTAATGTGATTGACTCCACCATTG
This sequence comes from Candidatus Fermentibacteraceae bacterium, assembly GCA_021162285.1. Lineage (GTDB taxonomy): Bacteria > Fermentibacterota > Fermentibacteria > Fermentibacterales > JCC-6 > Sabulitectum. The sequence continues at coordinate 2,870 of JAGGYZ010000218.1, read as the reverse complement.
CAGAGATGCTTAAATCCTACCCCGGGGAAGTTGTTATGACCCCACACCCGGGAGAGCTGAAAAGACTGACAGGCTGCGGAGACCACCTGAATGACCGGTATGCAGCAGCAGAGAAAACAGCCATAGCACTGCACTGCTCTGTTCTCCTGAAGGGGAAACCCACACTGGTATTTTCCCCCGAAGGACACAGAACTACGATTCCAACTGGCAACCACGGCCTTGCCACCGGCGGTTCCGGTGATGTTCTTTCAGGTATTGTTGCCGGTCTTATAGCCCAGGGCAGTCCAGGGATAGATGCACTGACACTAGCTGCTTACCTGCACGGTCTCTCTGCTGATCTTCTTGCGGGAAAAACCTCTGCGCGGGCTATAATTCCCTCGGATGTAGCTGAAAATCTGGGAGATGCGTTCGCAATTGTAGAAACAGGAAAAAGCGATTCTCTTCTGTTCGGAAATCCCTACTGGACTCAGAACTGAATTATGTTAAGATTATAGGCCTGAGCATTGGTTTGATATTAAATATTTATTTTGAGGGGCTGGTGATAAAGTGAAAACAGTAAAAGAGCAGCTTACAAAACTCAAGTTGCTCATCTCTACACAATCCGTTTCCCGTGCAGGAAGCACATTTGCCATTTACAAAACGGACAGTGATCCGGGCTCTATTTCGGACAAGCTTGATCTTCTGGGAAAGATTTCTGCTCTTACCGGGAAATGCAGTGATGTAATTCTCCATCACCCTTCCGACTTCAGAACAAAAGAAGAAGCCGTTTCTGTTTCTGAGTTACTTAAGAAAAACAACCTTACGCCTGTCACTGTGATGGCAGACCTTTACATTCCAAGAAAACGCGGCGTGCTTAATCACCGGCTCATGTACGGTACGCTGACTTCTCCCTATCCCGAGATCCGCGTTGCTTCAATCAACCAGATAAAGGCAGCCATGGAACAAATGCGGGAAATAAAGTGCAGACAGCTGGGTCTGTGGATTCCCGATGGAATTGACTCTCCAGGAGAGAAAAACACAGTGGATATGCTTTTTGGGATTCTAAAAGGGCTGAGACAGATTGATATGAATATCCGGAAGAGTGAGAATATACTTCTCGGGTTCAAGCCCTATAATCCATCTTTCTGCGCCACCTCCGTTCCCGACTGGGGAACTGCAAGCTGGCTGTGCAGGGAAACTGATCCATCCTGTAAAGTTCTGCTGGATACGGCCTCCCTTCTTCCCGGCGAAAGCCTTGAATCGGTAACCATTTCTCTGCTGCATCAGAAAATGCTGGGAAGGCTTGTGCTTTCAGACAACAAGCTGGGGATGGGAGCAATGCCTGCGGGCTCTCTTGATGCAGGTGCTCTGTTCCGGCTTTTCCTTAACCTCCGCCAGGCTGAAGAAGCCGACCTGTACAATCCCGAGGAAAACAGCATAGAGCTAAGAGTCGATACCAGGGTTGGCTCTCCTGCGGAAAATGTACTCTCCGCCATCGAGAACACCGAACATGCTCTGGCCAGAGCAAGCCTTGTTAATCTCGACGAATTAAAAACAGCTCAGTCTAAACCAGATCCGACTGCGGCAAACAGAATACTGAGAGACGCCTTTGTAACAGATGTTCGCCCTGTGGTTGCATCATGGAGAAAAGACAACAAGCTTCCGGAAGACCCTGTAACAGAATTGTAAACCTGATGGGCGGCTATATGCCGCCCTTTCTATTCCGACGGTCCTTTCAGGGGTTACATCTGGTGCAGTAGTTACACACACCCTGGGTATGCCCGCTTCCCCATCTGAGCCATGCGTCTTCTATTTCCGAGTCGAGGAATTCCGGATCAAGTTCCAGAAATCCACAGTGCCCCACCAGGCTTACCACAGAGGGAAAACCGCCAAAACCTCCGGCGAGGCCTGCTATCTCTGAATAGCCTGAAGCGTTAACCGACACAAAATACAGAAATATACTGCTGCTGTCCTCTGAGCCGAGCAGCTCCAGCGAACGGGTTATTTCAAGAGCCATTTCTTTGTTTGCCACCGAGTCTTCCGACATTATCAGCAGAAAACCAAAATCTGTAGGTCCGGCTACAGCATCAAGGTCTGCAAAGCATTCTATGGGAACAAAGCTTGTTGTTGACAGTAGAACAATCAGAACTGAAAGCAAAACATCCTCCCGGGATAGCACACACCGAAAGTAGTATATATAAAACTATGCTTGTGTTTGCACTTTTTTGTATTATGGGTTCCCTGCCTCACTACGAGGTTACGGTTGAGCCTTATTATCTGGAACAGCTCTTAGCCGATCCCGCGGCTGATCTTGAGGTTCCTGCCACTGTTTCTCAGGGCGGAATAACCGGAGAGTGTACCCTTGCTTTAAGAGGCGGCACAAGCCTGTTGCTTGCCAAGAAAAGCTGGCGGATTACCACACAGGAAGCAGATCTTTTCCCAGGTGGAGGCCACATACTGCTGAATGCCCAGTTCCGCGATGCTTCGCTTATGCGGAACACCCTGGGGCTCTACCTTACAAGAGAAATGGGGTTTCCTGCACCGGAGACAGAATTTGTAACTCTGTCAATAAACAACGCTAACTACGGGGTTTACGAGCATGTGGAACGCATTGACCGCCTTTTCTATGAGCGAAACGGGTTTTCTTTCGGCCCTCTGTTCAAGAATACAGACACTATGGGACGCCTTTCCCAACACTTTGCAGACACCACCGGGATGGCTGGATACGAGCCGAAAGTAGACAGTTCTCCCTATAAAACACAGCTTCTGGAACTGATTGAAAGCTGTTTCCGGGGTGATGTTTCTTCCCTTGCTGTAGACGAAGTTCTGGCAGCTTTTGCTGTGCATGTTGCAATCTGCGACAACGACGGTATTATCAAGAATTTTTACCT
>JAGGYZ010000058.1 GCA_021162285.1 Candidatus Fermentibacteraceae bacterium | reverse complement strand
GGCATGAGCATGAGCTGCATGTCCGACGGTTCTTCTCTCACAGTCCACCTCGGTGGCGAAGCAGGAACAGTAGTCGTCAGCGGTGACTACATTGACGGTCTTTTCACAATGACCTTCACACTCACCCCTCCTGTTGCTGAATAGTTTCTGATACAACTAAAGGGCTGCAGTTCTTTACAGGCTGCAGCCCTTTTCTTATGGATGAACTAAATGCTATTCTGAGTGATGGAGATAAAAAGAGCAGGAATAATCATCGCCGCCACACCGTAGATGCCATTGCAATAGGTGTAACTTCACCAGCAATGGAAAACCCGGCTTATATTGCTATATCTAGTTTTACAACATCAACACAACTATTGACTGGCTTTTGTAAACGCCTTGATTTGTCCCTGCCGGTATAATAGAATTGTGAGAGAATAACTGTGTCTGCCAGAAATCCAGTTGGCACGTGAAGGGAATGATCTGCAGTGAGTACAGGTACAGACATTTATTCCCAGCTGATGAAGGATTGTTTCTGGGATTACGATGTTACTGAGAATTTCCTGGAAGACATCGTCAGGTCCCGGGATTTCAGACAGAAGCAGATACTTTTTTCAAAAATCATTTACAACTCAACAGACAAAGCCAGAACCCTTCAATTTCTGTTCAGCAAAGAAACACTTCAAGAACTTTTTTCTGAGTTCAACCCGACCTATAATCACAAATACATAAGCAGGTATATTCTGATGCTGAGGAACATTCTGCTTGGAGAGAACAACTTCATTGAAGGTCTGGAATGGAAAAAAAGATAGACTATAAAGAACTTTATGCACTGCAAGACAGTGTACTTGCAGTTGTGTTTGCTCTGGAGAACAGTTTTTACTTAACCGGTGGTACTGCCTTGCACCGGTTTCATTACAATGCCAGATACTCTGACGATTTGGATCTCTTCACCACAAGAAACAACCTGTTCAGTGAATCAATTAATGAAATTATCGACAAGCTGGAAGAAAAATACGATTTGAATCACACTGTTAAATCAAGAGACTTTCATCGGGTTCTTGTGAGTGACTCATTACAGTTGGATTTCGTAAATGACAGTGTCTATCGTTACGGGAAAAGCGACATACTTCACAGCATCAGAGTAGACAACAAGATTAACATACTGGCAAACAAAGTTACTGCGATTGTAGGCCGTGATGAAGGTAAAGATGTTTTCGACCTCTTCTTCATAGCCATTAATGAAGCATTTTCCTGGAAAGAAATTCTGCACATTGCAAACAAAAAGGCCACGGTTGAAAAAGAAGTGCTGATTGAAAGACTGAGCAGTTTCCCTCTGAACTGGCTGGATAATTTAAAAAAGATAAAACAATTCAGAGTCACAGAGAACATGGTTAAACAAATCTGTAACGACATTCTGCTGAACCGGGAGAATTCATTTTACAAAGCGAGATAAACCGGTACAGTTCTTGCTACCGTGTTTATCTCTGCAATGGTTAGAAGAACCTCTACATCTACAGTATCGTAAAATGTAATAGCCTCCAGCTCTCCATATGGGTCCTGATAAACTCCCTCAGACGTTTCAATCTGGTCCCATCCAAGATTGATTTCTGCTTGCAGGAAGGGGGCACCCTGCGGCGCCCCCTTCTGAGAATTAACTCCTAATCTACCTTACAACGGTCATTCTGCTGGAAACAGTGTTTCCATTGACGGTGGCGTGAACGAAGTAAACTCCGCTGCCCATCTGTGCAGGGATCTGCCAGTTGTATGCATTGGAACCGGACTGGATATCACTGCTGTCAATGTTGGCCACTCTGCGACCGGAAACATCGTAAACGGAGATATCGGCAGTACCGGAAACTGCGCTGTAAACACTGAACGATGCGTAGGTGCTTACAGGGTTGGGGCTGATTGCGCTGATTCCCATTGAAGGAGGAAGAACGGCTCCCTGAGCCTCTTGTGTTCCTGTCATGGAAAGGGCAGCCTGTACTGCTGCAAGGGCATCAACACGACCGGCACCGTAGGTGTTGTCTTTTCCTGCGGCTCCGAGCTCAACGCTTGTAACCTCAATAAGACTGTCCATCTGAGCAACAGTGAGGTTGGGGTTGGCACTGAGAATAAGGGCGGCAACACCTGCAAGATGAGGTGTAGCCATAGAAGTACCGCTCATCGTGGTGTATCCACCAGTCCACTTGGTACTGACAACATTAACACCGGGGCCACTGATATCGGGGTCGATAAGTGGGCTGGAATCGGAGTAATCGCTCCACCAGGTAACAGGTCCACGGCTGGAGAAACTGGCGATAACATCGGAATTGTCTGTAGCCCCGACTGTTACAACAGCACTCTGACCACCGTGGTAGGTCTGATCCGGGTGGAACCATGGTGGCGGGCTGTCGCCGGGAGACAGTATTGAACCTGCGGCGGGTCCGTCATTTGCAGCGGCTACACTGTGGTAAAGCCCTGCTGTAAGGGAGTTCTCATTTGCGGTTCTGAGAGAAGTGTTTCCATGTGTTGAACCGAGAGATGTGGACATGACGGAAGCACCGTGGTCAGCGGCGAACTCCATGGCCTGTATCCATGTTGCTTCTCCACCGGAGTAGTAGTTGATTCTGAGGGCCATAAGGGTTGCACTGGGGGCAACTCCGGTCTGTGTGCCAGCAGAGCCATCACCGGCAACAGTTCCTGAAGTGTGTGTACCGTGACCGTAGTCATCCATTGGATCATTGTCGTTGTCGAAAAAATCCCAGCCATAGTGATACCCTGCAGGTGTGTCGTGCCACATGTTGTTACCGAGATCGGGGTGAGTATAATCGGTACCGGTATCTATAACGGCAACGATAACACCCTGACCCTCGTATCCAAGAGCCCATACATCATCGGCATTGATCTTTGAAACACCCCACGCGATACCATCGCTGCCCTCGTCAACTGTAACCGGATGCTCATCAACAGGCTCAATAAGACCGCCATTGGGGTCACAGGCACTCTCGATGAGAGATACATCTGACCTTGCAGCCATGTCCCGGATTGCAGCTCTTGTAATTTCACAGTAAACAGCGTTGGCAAGCCAGAGAGACTCAATTCCAGTTGCATTTGAACTGTGAAGCTTTGTAAGAATATCAGCCTGAGCAACTTCAGCAATGTCCTTCATTGCACTTACGGCAAACTGCTGCCTCTCGGCTCTGTCCATACCGTATGTGGACGCATCTACCCAGTTTCTGTCAACCTGACCGTGGGCCAGAATGAAAACAGGGATAAGATCCGTGTCGGTGGAACCTGCCATGATAACGGCAAGTTGAGGGTCAATAGAACCCGCCGCGGCAATTGAAACCACAGCAAGCAGAAGGATAATCTTCTTCATTCAATACATCCTTTCCTGATTAGAAACAAACATAACATTCTGTGTAAATACAGCTAACATGATCAACAGAATCAGAATACCATTACTATTCTAATCTAATCATATCTTCTATCTGATTCCATCCATACTACTTACAGCCCTGCGCAAGCTACAATACCGTCAATTCCCGCTGAAGGCAATGCCAATAATCTGCTGCAGCACCTCATCCTCCGCATTGCCAAGAGAATACCCTTTGAGCTCAAGAAGTTCCTCGAGATGATTAAACCTCTGGATGAAATCTCTATTTCTATCGCGAAGGGCTTTCTCCGGTTCAATACCGCTCTGCCTGGCTGTGTCTGATACAAGCTGGAGGAT
>JAGGYZ010000051.1 GCA_021162285.1 Candidatus Fermentibacteraceae bacterium | reverse complement strand
GGAATTCAGCTCTTCTATCATGCTTCCCAATGAAGACAAAGATTCGCCTGAATTGTGCAAAGGCATATTCTCTGTCAACATGGGATAGAATCAGAGCTGCCCATAGCATTTCAGGCATTCTTTGGTTCATCCACGATGACAGGTTAAGCTTTACACCCATCTCATTGACAAAGGGCGGATTCAGGAGCTTCCCTATTCGAGTATGCTTACTAATTGGCGTTCTCAGCTTCCCAGACTTTGAAGACCTCTTTTTCTTTCTCTTTTTTCCCATTTCTTTCCTACTTAACGAATAAGGATTCGTAGCGTTCGCTTCGTACGCGACAATCCTCTGTTGAACTTAGCTCTCGTTATAGCTCTTGTAATTCCTATTTATCCCGATTAGTATGCATATTCCCTTGATTGTAGTCAATAGCATTGCAAGAATAGCATTCAGAGTAATGAATTGAACTTAAATGGTTTTGTTTAATTCGAATATAAATGATTTTGAGACTTTGCTTCCTTTGTATGACAAGACCTCTCCCATACCGCTTTTTTAGTATATTTAACGGTGAACTGAATTGATAATGTTTGTCTTTTTTGGTTAACATGGCGGGCCTCGTAATCGATGCAGAACACTGCTGATACTCATTTCCTTGCCACAATCGGGACAGCAGAAGGATTTAGAGATTTCTACAGATAATTTAATCGTAGGCAATTTTAATTGAATAGTTATAGATTTAAGTTTGTTGCTACAGCGTTGATGAAGGAATCCATAGTAGCGTACTTTACTAAATCCCTTTGGTAAAACATGCTGCAGGAATCGAGCCATAAATACAAGTACTGGAAGTGTCATAGTCCTCCAGTCCTCTGCATCTACCGGTTTATAGCTGAATGTTACCCTACCATTTTTCAACGAGAGAATCCTTGAGTTTGTGATTGCAATACGGTAGATATATTTAGAAAGATATTTGATTGCTTCTGGCCCGTGTCCAACTGGTTCGCTGTGTACAACCCACTCTTTTTTCCATACTTCCGCAGGGACTGAGTTATATAAATTGAGTTCTTTCAAACCATCTCTAAACTTAGCCCTAAAGATTCTGGAAAGAGCTCTCACCGGTAGAAAAAAATCCTTATAAGGTGTCCAACACCATTTTCCCTGTTTATTGATCCCGCCACTTGGTATCAGGTAATGTATATGAGGGTGGTAAGAAAGATTACGCCCCCAAGTATGAAGTACTCCCAGCATACCGGGTTGTGCTCCCAAGTGGCGAGGATCAGATGCAAGTTTTTTGATCGATCTGGAAGAGGATTTAAACAATAACCCATAGCAATCCTTCTGATTGCTTCTGATTATTTTGTTCAGCTCATGCGGTACAGTAAAAGTTAACAAGAAACACGGTACTGCAGGAATTCGTGATGACTGCTTTGCAACCCACTGGGTGGCACTATCGCTGCCACACTTAGGACAATGCCGGTTACCACAAGAATGATAGCTGTAATGGCTCTTGCCACAGGAATCACAAGTATAAAGATTGCCACCGAGAACAGGTGTGCGGCAATTGATGATATCATTAATTGTTTTTCTGTGACTCGGCAGTATCCTGTCACCGTATTTTCTTAGATACTCCTCTTTGTACTGGCGGAAAATCTCCGCCATCTCGATCATGATCTATCAGATTAAGGAAGATCGTTCATTATCTGATTCAGATTCTGTCTGGCTTTGCCAGAGGAAATATCTGTAAGATGGGTATAGATTGCTGTAGTGGACAGATTGTTGTGACCGAGGTAAGCCTGAATATGTCTAAGATCAACTCCTGCTTCAAGCAGATGTGTTGCAAATGAATGTCGAAGGGTATGCACATGTGCATTTTTAGAAATACCGCTGGCTTTCAGCGCCTTCTTGAATGTTTTTTGAACCGATGAAACTCCTAGAGGTTTATTGGTTGGCTGAGGTTTTCGATAACCATATATCGTTTCACCACCCGCTTGAATCTTTGGAAACAATAATTCTTTATGCCGGTGTGTCTCCCAGAATTCTATAAGTAACTGATATGTACGGTCCGGGAGTGGTACATATCTGTCTTTCCCCCCTTTTCCGTGACGGATATGAACCATCATTCTGTCTTTATCGATATCCTGTACCCGAAGTGATAAACCCTCTTTCAATCGAAGACCAAGAGAATAAATTGTCTCCAGACAAGCCCTATGATGAGGTAACTTTATGTGACTCATAATAAGAAGAACTTCCTTGCGAGAAAGAACTACAGGAAGTTTCTTTTCACGAGGAGGCCGTACTATTCCAGTAAGGGACCACTCTCGTTTTAAGGTTTTCTCCCAGAAAAATTTAATACCGCAAATAGCCAATGTGTAGGTTGACCTTGCCCATTTCTTCTCTCGGCTCGCAAGAAGGAAGTAAGTGCGTAACTCTTCATCAGAAACCTCATCAGGAGATTTATTGAAATACTTAGATAAACTAACAACTGTTCCAATATAGGCTCTCTGGGTAGCCGTTGACATCCCGGCAAGCTGAAGATCCTCAAGCATTCTTGTTCTGAGTTTTGACATGATACTCTCCCTGTTTCTGGGAATGCTTAATTACATCCCCTACAGGAAGTATGCTGTATTAGCAAATGGAGTGAAAACCTGCTCTGCGTTCCGCAGAGCTTAGTTCAACAATGATTAGGTCGAGTCGAGTTATACCAATAAACTATCTCGTTGATGTATGATTATAGGATGTATGGGCTATGTCAAGAGGAGGGACTGTTGTGGAAGGTGAACATTTGTATACTTATACCGGCTTATGGGGTGGATAGGTCGAGTCGAGTTATACCGGTAACTGTTGGTGTTATTTCTGTTTTCGGGAGGGTGGTTAAGCTATCTTTTTCCAGATTTTATAATCGTGATCTTTCCTGTAAGGGAACCGCTTTCTCCTGAAACTCGCACAAGAACTGTTCCGGAACTGTTGTGTGATGTTAGGTCTGCCTGCGTGTTTCTTCCGTTGAGGGTTTCAGAGAGGAGTCTTCGGCCGCTGAGGTCGTAGACTTCCAGCAGGTTGTAATCTCCCGTGGCGGGGAGAACAACGAAAACTGATCCGTTAGTGGGGTTGGGGTAGATGTTCAGCAGGTTGTTCTGCGGTTCCTGGGGGCTGGACTGCCACAGGGTGTCGGGTCCGTGGTGGTAGCCCATGTCTACAGTAACAGAGTCGGGCACGCTGTCGGTTCGTGTCCAGTACATTTCAAGATTGTAGTCTGCCGGTGGGCCGTCTCCGGCGTCGACGCAGGGGCTCTGCTGGCTTTGGCCTGCCTGTGTCTGGCTGAGGAAGAAGTTTGCTGTGAACAGCGGGTCGGTGGAGATGTTGCCGGCTGTTCCAGTGGGGTCGGGGAGGTTGCCGTAGTTGCCGTCGGGGTTTCCCCACACATCGTTGTACATGAATACCGGGTTGCCGCCGTCCTGTATGTAGAATGCTGGGGCTTCATTTGCTGTTGCGATGTTGTGGTGTAGAATGGGGGAGGAGTTTACTCTGAAGTACACGGCACTGCCTGTGTACAGGGCGAAGTTGTTGTAGAAGGTACAGAAGGATATCTCCGGGTCTGAAAGCGCGTAGCAGTAGATGCCACCGCCGTCATCGTGGGCGTAACCGTCTGTGAAAAGGCAGTTGAATACTGTGGGGGAGGAGTGGTAGCAGTAAATACCTCCTCCGTCATCCCATGATTTGTTGTTATGGAAGACGCAGCTGCTTATGCTGCCGCCGGCGTTGTAGAGGTAAACACCTGCTCCGGCAGATGCACATTCGTTGTCCTGGAAAAGGCAGTTCTGTATTTGAGGTGAGCCTTTCCAGATGTAGATGGCTCCGCCGTTGTCGGCAGAGCACTGAATGAATCTGGAGTTCTTTATAAGGGGGGAGCAGTGCTTTGTGTGAACTGCTCCTCCGAAAGCGTCTACAGAGGCGTTCCCGTTCTGGAATGTGAACCCGGAGATAACCATGGTTGAATCTATAGGGGAGGTGCCTGTGCAGTCCGCGTCTATGATGCTGTCTGAAAGGCTGTCTCCTGAGAGGACCACCTGCGAGGGGTCGAGTTCATTTCCCAGAAGCACTATCCCGTTGTGCTCTGTGGTGAGCGATACCAGGTGTTCACCAGTTCCCTGGTATGTGCCTGGCATGACCAGTACCGTGTCTCCCTGGGCCGAGGAATCCAGAGCGTTCTGGATGCTGTCGCCGGGGTAGACCGGAGTGGTGACAGACAGAATAAACGCTGTGAGAATTATCATCTCAAAACCACCACCCTTCCGGTGACAGTTGTTTCAGGCCCTGTGATCAGTATAAACACAAGCCCTCCGGGGAAGTTCGTTTCAGGGATCCAGTTCCATGAGTTTCCCTGGGACAGGTCTACTGCGTTCTCCGTGTGTATCAGCCTTCCGGCAGAGTCGTACAGGCGGATTGTTACAGGAGTGTTTGCACCGGGAATCAGAGTTACTTCTGTGCTGGCTCCGGCAGGTGACGGAGAAATAACCAGCCTGACTGTGTTTGAGGTGTGGGGAGATATACCTGTCTGGTTCTGGTTTATGTGATGAAACCCCATGTCTGCCATACCGGTGTCGGGAATACTGTCTGTTCGGGTGCTCAGTGATTCTACAGGGGTTTCATTAACCCATGTGTGACCGGAGTTAAGGCAGGGGCTGTCCGCGGTCTGTCCTGCCGCCGTCTGTGACAGGTTGAGATTTATGTCTGCATAGAGAGGGTTTTCACTGATGTTGCCGTTTGTTCCTGTAGGGTCAGTCATTCCGTGGTAATTTGAGTAGGTGTTGTTCCAGCAGCACACATGCGAAAAGCAGGGTTTGTTGTCGCTGATTACATTTATGCCGCCTTTGCCGAGGTTTGATGTGATGATTGAAGACAGCACGGAAACGGAATCAATGGTGTGGAT
>JAGGYZ010000085.1 GCA_021162285.1 Candidatus Fermentibacteraceae bacterium | reverse complement strand
TCTAAGATACAAAATACCCTGTGGCCTGAAGAGTCCCTCAGTTATCCGGCTCCAGCCTTTTCCCCATGCTTATCGCCTGATCAACCTTGAATCCGATTTTTGTGTAAAAATCAATCACTTCTGTGTTAGACGAACGGATCTGAAGATTGATCTTGGGGCACCCGGCACTGCGAAGCATTTCCTCCACTGTATCCATAAGAGAAACCGCAATCCCCCGTCCCCGATAATCCGGATGAACTGCCAGGTAGTTAACCCAGCCTCTGTGCCCCTCATAACCGGCCATCACAGAACCAACAACTGTTTCATCAACTGTGGCAACAAGAAACATTTCCCTTTGAACTTTGATTTTCCGGTGGATGTCTTTCCGCGGGTCATTCCACGGAACCACCAGACCACAATCCATCCACAGCTGAACAACGCTGCTCTCGTCCCCGGCCTCAAAAGCTCTTATATGCATTTCTCTCCACCGGCTATACTGTTTCCATTATCTGAGAACCATGCATTTTCTTGCAATACTCCCTTGTGTACATTCAAGCCTGTACATGTAGAGACCTGAAGGGAAATTGTCTGTGTTCCACTGAACAGACTGGCTGCCTTCCGGCATGTTACCACTGCTCAGAATCTTAACAATTCTTCCCGAAAGGTCATGCACAGTCAGAGAAGCCGGACCGGCGGATGGCAGACAGAAAGATATCACAGCAGTTCCGGCAACCGGATTCCCCGAAAGTTCGTTCAGTGTAAATTCGCCGGAAGGCTGCCCCTGGTGTACACCGGAAGTTTCCCATGTTATCACTGTAGTAACCGAGGAAGAGTAACCAAACTCGGGGCTTACTGCTTCCACGGCAATGGTTGTCTGCGTTTCATCCGGCGGTCTTGTCACCTGAGGAACAAAGCATGCACTGCCTGGAGTGGCCCACAGGAAAGTTCTTGAGTCATCACTGTTTACCCTGTACACATTGTAGGTGTAAACATCAGACGCGGAAGGATTCCACCTGAGCCTTATGGTACCTGTTGTGTCATCAACCTGGTTGAACTCATCCACATAAACAGCAGAGGGAGGATCTGGAATGTCAATTTTCCCTCTGACAATACCCAGTCTTCCAATGTACGCGGTGTAGTCATTCACCGGCGTTGAGCTTGCGAATTTTACGGCGGCAACCGCCATGTTTGAACCTGCAAAACTGCCGATGCCTGTTTTGAACAGGTTCCAGCCAGGCTGTTCCGCAGGGTCAATGTCTTCGTAGTAGAAAAAATCCGGGGCGGAAGAAACAGACATAGCCACCTGCATCCCCGGCTGCTGACCTGTAGAGTCGGCAAACCAGACAAACTGAAGGGTGTCTGCTGCACTGATCTCTGCATCTGTTTTGTAAAGGTACAGCATGGTCTCGTTTGATGCGTTCAGATCCCCTGAGACTTTAAGACAGTTCCCGCCGTAGTATGCCTTGTCCCAGCTCATCTCCGGGTAAAGTGCGGTTCCCGGGCTTTCCGCTATCCATCTCCAGGTTGGCAGAACATCCTGCTGGCTGCGATTGTGCCACGCAAGTTCCGACACTGTTTCACCTTCTATAAAATACTGATAACCCTGTCCGGTATTGAAATTGGTTACAAACGGGAATGAAGTTACGGGAGTTCCTGCCGCAAAGTAGCAGGCAAGCCCTTTCCACGGGTGGGTTGTGTCTGTGTTTGAAGGGTCGCGATTTGCTCCGCTCCAGAACCTGTTGGCCCTTGTATAGAACGCAGAAAGACTGGAAGAATTAGTGTAGGTCCAGTTGGGGCAGTACAGGCCCACAGATGTAACATGATCTCCTCCTTCAGGAAACAGACCATTCCAGTTTACACCTGTGTTGTAACCGTTTGCCTGAACGTCTACCCCGGCATAAAGCTCGTATGGGCTTCTTCCCAGAGATGCCGCAAATGCCGATGAATTCTGCAGACCGGATGGACTCCAGCCGAAGTTGAGAAACATCCAGTTGGAAACCACATCCCCGTTGTACTGAAAAAACCAGTCATTGCTTGCATTAAGAGCATTCTGCCAGCTGATTCCGCCGGACTCGGTCATGGAATCGTACCACTGGATGTCCAGATCTGAATTGTTCTGTATGTACACCATGAAATCGCGCATATCCTGGGCCAGCTGAGCGTTACCTCCGGCAGTCTCCTGGTTGATAAACCACCCGTCAAAACCGTAGTACTGTGTCATCTCGATGAGCTTGTCTGCTACGGGAAAAGAGGATCCGCTCTTCTGCACAAGATCCCAGACCCACTGTATCTGCCCGCCGTAGGCTACAGGCGGAAGAAATATTGTGCCGTACACGGGAACACCGTTCCTGTGCCCCGCATCAATTACTCCTGGATTGGGGGCAAGGATGAGCCCTTCACCGGCACTGCCGCCCCAGAAGGTGAGGTGATCCACATACTGCCAGTAATTAAAAGCGTAAACATCCACCCCGAGACCCCCCTGAGACGGGTTACCGCTTGTGGAGGGGTTCATAATGCTCAACACTCCAACCCCGCCCTGGTCCGTGGTGGCATGAATGTTGCACTGCGTGTCTCCGTATGTTCTTGTGGAAAGCTCTATACCGCTTCTGTTGTACGGGGCGTCGGCATCTGTGGCTGCAGACCAGGAGAGCAGCTCGTCAGGAAACCAGTAGGAAGCAAAAGGCTGCCCCGGCAGGCTCTGTGCAGAGATCTGCCCTGCTGCTGCGACCAGAAAAAGCAACACTGTTTTCATAGTTTCTCTCCCTTTCTTCTTCTGCCTTTGAAAAACTGTTTCAGCAGTCTTGCCGATTCATCCGCGAGAACACCACCCTGCACTTCGGGATAGTGATTCAGATGCCTCATTTCCAGAAGGTTGGTTACGGAGCCAAAAGCACCAAACCTCTTGTCCCAGGCTCCGTACACCACACGTTTTACCCTTGATACCAGAATAAGCCCTGCACACATAACACAGGGTTCAAGCGTAACATACAGCGTGGCGTCTTCCAGCCTCCAGTCTCCCTGCGCCCTGCAGGCGGCATCTATCACAAGACACTCCGCATGGGTCTGCGGAAGATGAAGTTCCGCTGTTCTGTTTGAATCCCTGTATTCACCGTATCCGCCGTTCACAAGAACTGCTCCGACGGGAACCTCTTTTCTGTCGAAGGCTTTTCGGGCCTCCTGCAGAGCCATTCTCATATATTTTTCGTCGGTGTTCACCGTGCCGCCATAAGCGCTTCTATTTCGTCAGGTGTTTTGGGAATATCCGCTGAAAGAAATGTGTTCCCGTTCTCTCCCACAAGAACATCATCCTCTATTCTTATTCCAATACCTTCCTCTTCACTGTAGAAACCAGGCTCGATGGTAAACACCATGCCAGGCGCAATAGGTACATCTGAAACGTTTTCGTCGTGGGTATCCAGCCCGAGGTGATGTCCTATACCGTGGTAGTAATATTTGGATATTTCATCCGGTTCCTTTATCTCTCCCCGGCGAAGCAGAATCTCCTTGTAGGCTTCAAGAACCTCATCATTCCACTCTCTGTGAAGCTTTCCCGGGCGCAGCAGCTCGTTGGCCTTTGCCTGAATTTCCAGAACCATTTCCATGAGCTCTCTCTGTCTGGGGGTGTATTTTCCATTCACAGGTACCGTTCTTGTGATATCTGCACAGTACAGGTTCTTCATCGCACCGTGATCGACAAGAAGAAGCTCACCGTCTTCCAGAATAGAATCGTTGCTCGCATAGTGCAGGCATGTTGCCCTGCTTCCTCCTGCAACGATGGCGGAAAATGCCGGGGTTTTCTCTCCCTCTCTTGCCCACTGATACAGAAGCTCCGCCTCGAATTCTCTCTCATTCAATCCCGGGGCAAGTTTTTTTACTGCAGTTTCAAATCCTGTTCTCGTAAGTTCTATGGCTCCGCTGATCTGATCCAGCTCCGCCTGATCCTTGATCATTCTCAGACGGAAAACCAGTTCGGAAATGCTCTGAACTTTCAACCCGGGATACAGCGTTCTGAACCTGTTGACATACGACAGCCTCTTTCCAGGCACTCCACTGAGCCCGCAGTTGTGCCAGTCAAAGTAGAAATTGTTCATTTTTTCTCTTGAAACAAGTTTGTCCAGGAACCTGTCTTCGCTTCCGACAAAACGAACGTCCTGTATTCCACTGTTTTCTGCGGACTGCTCTTTTGTAAGCACTGTGCCGTACCACTTTGCATACGCCTCATCGTAGGGAGAAATGTACAGACATTCCTCTGCTTCTCTACCTTTAAGCCTCCACATCATCAGTATGGTGTTTTCCTGTTTGATCCCCGAGAGGTAGTAAAGATTTCTTGAAGGTGTGTAGGGGTACATACCGTCAGCACTTGTGGGCTTGGACGAAGAAGCTTTTATTACTATGCAGTAATCTCCATCAATCATATCAACCAGCCGGGTCCGGCGTTCCCGAAATTTCGCGGCAGAATTCATTGTTATCCTTTCAGTATCAGTGTTTCCAGCGGTAGTTTGGGCACATGGTGCACACCTTTTTCATCCCGCCAGTACCTTATCTTTTTGCTGTCTTTTTCCAGTACCACAGTTTCTCCCGGGTATCCCAGAGCAATAACGAGCACCGGTTTGTATCCCTCAGCAGGTGCTGTTCTGTTCACTGCATCTGCCTCAAAGTTCAGCAGTATACAGCTGCCCACTCCCTGGGCTGCTCCGGCAAGAACAATGTGGGAAGCAGCTATTCCAGCATCTATTCCTGTAAACAATTCGTCTTTTTCCGGAACATGAATAACAATATAGGCAGCCGGTCTCTCTCCCGGCACCGGGCCGAACCAGTCTGTGATATATCCAGCCCAGCCAATACCTGAAAACAGTGTGTTTCTGTCGTGTTCCCCGGTAACAATACTGAAACGGAGTCGCTGCAGATTGGATGTACACGGTGCCACGACAGCGGCACCTATCATCATTCTCAACAGACTGCTGGGAACCGGTTTCTCCTCCTTAAACCGTCTGTAACTTCTGGCCTTTTCTGTGAGTTCCGTAAAGTTCATATTGACCCCTTGCTGTGAAACTTATCTACAAAGCCAATATAGCAAAAGGGGCATGACTTTCGTCACACCCCCTTTTGCTTCAACCGCCTGTGTCAGCCTTTGATTTCTATCTTCCGGTGAAGAGCTTTCTCTTCCTTTGGGATAGTGATGGTGAGCAAACCTTCATTGAAAGACGCTTCAGCCTCTTCGGACTTCATGTCTGAGGGAAGGGTGAAACTGCGCACGAAAGAACCGTAGCTGAATTCTCTTCGGTGCCAGGTGTCGCCCTTTTTCTCCTCCTCCATCTTTTTCTCACCGCGAACGGTGAGAACCCCGTTGGAAACCTCCACCTCAATTTCATCTCTGGGGATTCCGGGAAGCTCTACCTTGAACTGTATGGAGTCCGCCCTCTCGCAGATATCCACAGGAGGCAGCCAGTTCGCACTGGTATCTTCGCCTTTTTCCGGCCAGAGACCATCAACAAGGTTGCCCAGGTTGCCCAGAGTGTGGACAATATCGTAAGGCTGTAACTGTTTTCTGTATAACATTTCTGATCTCCTTTCTTCCCTTTACAGGGATTTTCTTCACACAATTACTGTATGCAAGGAACTTGCCAGAACCTTCTTAAAAGGAGATATCTTCTTGCATTACATTATGTTATAAAATTTTTACAGTAAGTTCCTGTCTTTACTTCGCAGGCAGAACAAACAGGAAAAGCGCCAGAATGACACACCATTCTGACGCTGTCTGTATGCTGCCGGTCAGGAACCAACTACGCTTATGTCATCAAGAAGAATTGCAGGGTTTGTGTATATGCTGTCTGTGTAGTGAGCGGCATTTTCAACTGCAATTACCTTTGAAAGCATTTCGTAGATATTTCCCGCCATCATGGCATCTTTTACTCTGCCAGTTACTCTGCCGTTCTCAACATACAGACCGGGGTTGAGACCAATTGAAAGGTCTCCGTTCAGAATATTACCGGAGTGTGCCCCAAGAGCTCCGTAGATGATTACTCCCCTGTCGATCATAGCCAGCATCTCCTGGAAAGACTTGTCTCCGTATGCAAAGTTTGCATGGGAAAGGCTGGGAGCCGGGGTCATGGATATTCTGTCTCCTCCCCACATACCCCCGCGAAACCCTGTTCCAGCAGGTTTTTCCCCTGTTTTCGATGCATAATCCAGATTGTTGTAAACTGCCTTGAAAATTCCGTTTTCAACCACCGGCAGTCTCTGTGTTTTCACTCCTTCATCATCAAAAACCCGTCTTCCCGTTGTGTCTGATGCCGGGTCGCTGATGAACGACAACCGGGGTGAGACAATCTGCTGGTTCCTTTTGTTCAGCAAGGGAGACACCTTTTCGTAGAATGACTTCGCCGAAGTGGCCACGCCCAGCCTCCATGTAAGGGCATACATGGAATCCGGAGCGAACAACACCTTCATCCGGCTGTCTCCTATTTCAATTTCAGGAAGAGAACTGTTGAAAAAATCAACTGTCCTTTCTGCATCAGGAGCAAAGGGTGATACAGAGGAACTGCTGTAGAAAATATTACGGATACCGGAGCTGGTTCCCGGATAGATCATGGTTGCTGAAGCGTACACGGAAGAGTCTTTCTGACGGAGGTCTGCTCCGGAGGTGTTGATTATTCTGGTTTCCGAGGTTCCGCACCCGGCTCCAACCTCAAGAACGCCCTGCTTCATTTCAGCGTACAGCTCCTCAACTTGTTCAACACTTTTTCTCATCTCCGGAAAACTCATTGATTCCACTTCAGCGTGGTAATCCTGTGTGAAGTTGATGGAACCAGTCCCCGGGAAGTCGTAGTCTGCTTCAACCCCGGCCTCAAGGGATGCAAGTGCGTTTTCGACCAGTTGTTTCCTGTCGGTGAGGTTTTTCGTGTAGGCAAATCCCAGTTTACCATCTTTGATTATCCGCAGAGAAACACCGTACTGAATCGATGCAGAAACTTCGCTTACTGCATTGTTCACTTTGCTCATACCCACAGATTTTTCCCTGAGACTGTAAACTTCTGCTCTGCATCCTTTCGACTCCGCGATTTTAAGAAGCTTTTCCATTACACACCTCCCACAACCATGGAGCGGATCAGAACGCTGGGTCCGCCGTAACCGCTCTTTATGTTCATCTGTCCCTTGCCGCAGCCACCGCGCTCGCTGAGCACCATGTGGTCGTCCATTGCTTCAATGTTCTTCATTGTGGTAAAAAGGTTGCCCATTATGTTGATATCCCTGACCATCTCCTGAATCTTTCCGTTCTTCACGATGTAGCCGTACTGTGCCCCGAAAGT
>JAGGYZ010000230.1 GCA_021162285.1 Candidatus Fermentibacteraceae bacterium | reverse complement strand
CCTGCCTTCATGTGCTTTGCAGCGTAAAACCGAATAAATCTGTTCAACTCCGGCTCGCCGCAGTCAAATGAAGACCTGTCATGAACAGATTTGTTCAGCTCAAGAAATTTCATGCCGGAGATTACTCGGTATCCTGTTCTTTTGTAAAATCAAGTGCTTCCACCAGAGCACTGTTGGGCTTTGCTGCCTTTTCACATGCCTGCATAAAACGATCAAACACATCATCCTCAACCACGGTACTTGAATACTCGCTTATCACTCTGGATGCGTCATCGTCCATAAGCTTTACGACATACTCTGTGAGGCTTTTCAAACCGAGCAGGGCAGCTGCTTTTTCAGCTTTTGCCTTGATTCCCTCATCCAGTCTCATATCGAAACGGGCGGTTGCCATTTCATCTCCTTGTATTACGTACGGAAACATTCCGTACTCCGGGACAGTATAAAGCGGTCGGGACATTGCGTCAAGATGTACGGTTGTTATCCGTACAACAGAGAGTGTTATCTGTGAAGTTGCTCTTCTGGTCCGAAAGAATGATTACAAGATCTGTTTTACAGGTTCTTCTCCTGTTTCTTTCATCCAGTGGAGAACAGAGAGAACAATAACCGCAATCGCACCGGAAACAACGGCGGCGACCGTTGCCCATGCTGCACCGATCCCGCCCATTTTCGGGATGAGAATGATGTTGAGTGTAACATTTACTCCTGCCGACAGAAAAATACACCAGAAGGAATACTGCGGTTTGTTCATAGCCGAACTGACTGTTGAAAAAATGCTGCCAAAGGGTCTTACAAGTGCAAGACCTCCGAGGATCGCGAGGATGGGCCAGTTCGCCGAGTATCTGCCGTGGTAGATCGTGTTGATTATCTGAACGGGGAAGATCACCAGAGCTGCAACTACAGGCAGCTGGATCAGCTCTACAATAGCAACAGCTTTCATCGCCCTTTTCATTACAGACTTTCTGATGCCGCTGGTCCAGTCCCGGGATATAGCCGGCATAAGGATCATGTTTGCCGCAGCAGAAACCATAACCACCATAGAGGTAAGAGCTCTTGAAGCACTGTATGCAGCCACATCTTCAGGGGGAGCCAGTTTGCCCAGCATCAGAATGTCTGTTCTCGTGTAGATAAAGCCCGCAAAGCTGGTGCCAAGCGAGTAGGCTGCAAACTTAAGCACACGCTTCAGAGAGGCTCTGTTCACCCCGGCTGTCGGATCAAAAAGATGTCGGGCATTCCAGGCATTGAAAAAGAACGCTCCTGTGTTCGCCAGAGCAGTTGCCTTCAACACCTGAACAGCTCCGGTAAGAACGCCGGTGTATATCAGCCACCCTACAATTCCCCCACGAATAAGAAAGGAAACAACATCAGCCTGCATAACCTTTGCTGTACTCAGTTTTGTAAGAAGAAGGTGTCTGGGAATCTGAGACAGTGCCCCTGTAACAACCACAAGAGCGATCACAGGCGGAATACCTGAAAGCTGTATTTCAGGGTAGAAAGAATTTATTAAGTCACCGAACAGCAAAAGCCCTGCAGCGGTGATCAAACTGAAAACAAGTGTGACCAGCATTGCTGTATTGGCTGTAGCGGACGTTTCTGTACTGCTTTTCTCGCTGCCCAGTTTAAGAAGAGCACTGAGTACAAAGCCGCCGCCCAACAGGCCACCGAACAGTTCTATTGAACGGGAAAGGGCATACACAGCATAGGCGTTATCCGGCAGGTGTCTTGCGATGAGTATGGAAATTACACCCCACAGGGCAAGGGAACCCTGGCTTACAAGCGCAGGAAAACCCAGATTCAGTATCTTACTTTTTTTCAGCACCATTCCCATGCCTGCGGAACTGGTTTCTGACATCTGCCAGTACACCTTTCACGAAGGGACCTGATTCCGGAGAGTCAAGGACAGATCTGAACCACGTGAGAAAAACTATCCACACTATTGAGAGAATGAAGGCGATAGCTACATGTGTTATCACCATAACGGCTCTTTTAGGATACACCCTGAGGTATTCAGGTGCCGGCGGTACGATTATTTCTATTGTGGGGCTTTCCTTTGATTCCTCAATGCGCAGATTTTCCAGCTCCTGCCGGAGGAACAGGTACACGGCGCTTCTGGTCTCTATGTCCACCACAAGATTTTCGTACTCGCGCATGTAGGCGGGCATGCTGTCCATTACCGGGAAAATACTCAGGGAGTCTCCTGAAGAAGACCTTACTCTCAGCGCGTCTTCCAGATACCTGTACTGCGCACTGGCCTGGCTGTATATGGCACTTCTTGACGAAAGATTGCCGGAAAGCCCGTGGAGCACCGCACCTGCGGAAACCATTTCACTCTCTATGGAAGCCATAACATCCATCATGCTTGAAGCCTGCTGTTCCGGAAATATCAGACCTGTTCTGGCTCTGAAAGATTCCATGGCTTCCCTTGATGCTTCAAGTGAATCCTGAGCAAGAGAAAGAGCACCTTCAGTCTGAATTCGGCTTCTTCTGGCTCTGCTGGTAACGAGAGTTAAAAGCTCCTGGTTGGCAAAATCTACAATGTCATTCACAATGGCGGCAGCTTCCGTTCTGGTGCTGCCTTCGGCTGTAACAAATATTATTCCCTCTGGAGAGAGTGTAACGGAAAAGCGTTCTCCGAACTTCTTTGTAGCCTTTTCCATGCTGTTGGCTCTGAACCTGTTGATAAGGTCGTACTTCAGAATGATTCTTTCCTGTATTCTACGGGAACCAAGTATCTGTGTTGCAAGGGTAATATCAATTCCTGCCGGCTGAGGAAGCACTCCTGAACCCAAAGCCCCCATAACACCCATCGCGTCTCCCAGCCCCAGCGCTCCGGCAGAAGCGGACAGGGAGGAAGAGGTAGACCCGGGAACGATTGCCGCAGCCCAGGCACTCCATCTTGGAGTTCTGGTCAGCGCCCATGCAGAAGACAACACAGCAACAACAAAGCAGAGGACAACAATACTCCGGGCATTGGCTGCCACCTGCTTAACAACCCTGCCTGTGAACTTCTCCGAAACGGTTTTATCTGCCATCACTACCTACCTCGACAAGTTGATGATCACAGAGGTAATTCCCACAACTGTAGCCAGTATGCCTATTTCCTGTGCATGCTGAGCCACCCAGTTGTACGGAACCTCTATCACATCACCTGGAAGAACTTCTGTTTCCAGCGCATCATCTCCAGAGGCAATAACAACACCATTTCTTGTAACCGTAGTGCCTCCAATACTGGCATTGTAAACTTTTCCTCCGGCTCTTTCCACGTAAACTCTGGCAGTTGCACCGGGAGTGTATGAGATAATACCCCGCTGGTGAACAGCCCCTGCAACATAGATGTCGTTGCCCTCCACCACAAGCCGAAGGGTATCGCCAGCCTCAACAGGAGTGAGAGAAAAACCCTGGTTTTTTACCCACACGGGAGAAGTTCCGCGCCGGGTTATCAGAACACTCCTTGCAAGATCGATGTTGCCGGATATACCGCCGATTCTGTACATCAGATCTTCCACAGTTTCCCCTGGAACTGCATCCCAGGTCTCAACTTCAGGAACCGCATAGGCATCGTTGTAGTTTCTGACACCGGGCCTCAGTACATACACTGGAGAGATCAGAAGTTCGAACACAACACCGGCACCACCATCAACAAACGGATCGCACACCGGCTTTCCCGTGAGCGGATCAAAGTGCAGGTCCACATACACCGAATCTCCTGTTTCAGTGATCATCCATCCTGTTCTGGAAGAATATGAAGACATTCCACCGGCTGCGCTTACAAGATCGCTGACCCGGTTGATGGCGTACAAAGTGTACCTGCCCGGGTGGGCAACCATACCGGTGATCCAGACTCTTACCGTTCTGGGCTGCAGAAGGGAAAGGCCAATTTCCACGTGGCTGTAATACCTTCGTGTAAGTGCCCGAAGAGCCTGTTCCGCCTGGTTAATGGTAAGCCCGGTGACGCTGAGCTGGCCGATACCGGACACCTGTATTCTTCCATCCCCGGAAACCTGACTCGTGGTTATGGAGCCCAGCCCGGAAACCATCATCACCTCACTGATTCCACCTTCAACAACAACCTGCAGAATGTCTCCGGCACCCAGAATGTATTCGTCCCCGTCCACAGATTCGAAAATGGAGAACTGAGAGGCCTGTACCTCCGGTGCAGATGAAGCATCTTCAGGCAGCTCACCTGGAACAGAGAAAAGAATTAGAAAAAGTGCAAGCATTACAGAACCGTTCTTCTGAAGTATTCTATGGTTTGTTTCAGCCCGTCTTCAAGGGATACTTCCGGTTTCCAGTTAAGCACCCTGCCTGCAGTTGTGATGTCTGGCTTTCTTAGCTTCGGGTCGTCCACAGGAAGGTCTCTGTAGGTAAGAGAGCTGGCACTTCCCGCAAGCCTTATCACTTCAAGGGCAAACTGCTTCACCGTCATTTCATTGGGGTTCCCGATGTTTACCGGCTCATGGTAACCGCTTTCCATAAGTGCAATAAGTCCGTTAACCGTATCGGAAACAAAACAGAAACTTCTGGTCTGTTCGCCGTCACCGAAGATGGTAAGGTCTTCATCCTTGATAGCCTGACACACAAATGAGGGAACAACGCGGCCGTCATCCGCCCGGTTGCGCGGCCCGTATGTATTGAAGATCCGTGCGATTCTTGTGTCTACACCGTGGGTTCTGTGGTAGGCGGAAACAAGTGCTTCAGCGTATCTTTTGGCTTCATCGTACACTCCTCTGGGACCTACAGGGTTAACATTCCCCCAGTAGCTTTCCGGTTGAGGGTGCACCAGTGGATCACCGTAAACTTCACTTGTTGAAGCAAGCAGAAGCCCTGCATTTTTTTCTTTTGCCAGACCCAGGGCCTTGTGTGTACCCAGCGCACCGACCTTCAGCGTCTGTATCGGGTACATCAGGTAATCAATAGGGCTTGCCGGGGAAGCCATGTGAAAAATAAAATCGATCTCTCCGGGAATGTATATATACTCGGTGACATCGTGGTTTATGAATTTGAAATCGCGTCTTCCTGCCAGATGAGCGATGTTGTCGGTGCTGCCTGTTATCAGGTTGTCCAGAGCAATTACAGAGTGACCCTTTTCAAGAAGCCTGTCGCTGAGATGGCTTCCAATAAATCCGGCTCCTCCAGTTACCAGTATTCTCATTTATCGGATCCTTTCCGAGTTCTCAAGTTTTTCTGAATACATCTTCCTGTAATACTCGCGGAACTCTCCGGATTTAATCGATTTCCACCACCGGGAGTTTTCTCTGTACCAGTTAACTGTGGCGGAAATACCGGTTGCAAAATCCGTTTCAGGTTTCCAGCCAAGTTCCCTCTGCAGCTTTGAAATATCTACAGCGTAGCGCCTGTCATGTCCAAGCCTGTCTTCCACATGCCGGACAAGGTTCCCGTCTGCACCGGTAGCTTCAATTATAGCAGTTGTAACTTCGGTGTTGGTCAATTCCTGCCCGTCCCCCACATTGTAGATATGTCCGGGTCTGCCTCGCTCCAGTACCGCAACAAGAGCACTGCAGTGGTCATCAACAAACAGCCAGTCTCTCATGTTTCCACCGTCACCGTACAGGGGCAGCTTCTCCGCTTCGAAAGCGTTGGTAATAAACAGAGGGATCAGCTTTTCAGGATACTGGTACGGGCCGTAATTGTTTGATGCCCGTGTAACTGTAACAGGAACACCGAAAGTCGTGAAGTAACTCATTGCCAGAAGTTCTCCCCCTGCCTTCGATGCGGAATAGGGGCTTCTGGGACAAAGCGGGTCTCCCTCTCCGGACCGGCCATTCTCTACACTTCCGTAAACTTCATCTGTGGAGATCTGCAGAAACATCTTTCTTGAATCTTCTTTCCGGAATTCCTCCAGAAGAACCCTGACCCCCTCAACATCTGTTTTTACAAAAGAAGACGGATCATCTATAGAACGATCTACATGGGTTTCAGCAGCGAAATTAACAACACCGCTGCAGCCGTCCATGGCTTCGCGGACCGCTTCCGGATCGCAGATGTCTCCCTGTATGAATCTGTATCCAGGTGAACCCTCAAACTCTGAGAGGTTTTCTCTTCTGCCGGCGTAGGTCAGTTTGTCAAGCACTGTAACTGCCCACCCAGGGCGACGGTTCATAATGTACCTGACAAAATTGGTTCCTATAAAACCCGCTCCTCCGGTAACAAGAAGATTCATCGGATTTCCTTTCTTATCCCCACTACAGCAGTGTCTGCTTCCAGAAGACTATCGATACCTGCACCCTCCCCTTTAAATATAGCATTATTCAGGTTGTCACATTACCCTATCTTACCAGAGCAAACTTCAGCAGAGCTGACTCCGAACCTGCCTGTTCCAGCTGCAGAAAATAGACTCCCGACGCAGCAGGCCGCTCCAGGGTATTCAGGCCATCCCAGGCAATATCTTCACGACCGGAAGATGAAAACCGCCACACAAGATTTCCCGCGACATCAAAAACACTTACCTCTGCTGCAGTGTCCGGTATACCTGCCACCCCCAGGATATCACCCCGGCCTGGAATAAATGGATCCGGGTAAACCACCGCAGAGGAACCGTCACCGGTCAGGCCTTCACCCAGTCTGCCTCTCCAGAAACCGTGGTCGGTGGCCAGCCAGAGGTAACCGCGATTGCTGTCTGCTGTTATGTCGTAAATTGTCCCCTCTGCCAGAGGGCTGTTGAATGTGGTGTATTCCTCTAAAGTTCCTGTAGCCCTGAAATACCTCTTCAATCCCTCGCCGGTGGACAGCCACACACTGCCAAGACCGTCACACTCAAGGGCGGTAACGCCGGTAGTGATCTGCTCTACCTCTGTAACTGCGCCGTCGCTGAGGTAAGCAAGCCCCGACGCGGTACCGATGTAAACAGTTCCGGATCTGTCCTGTGCCAGAGAGGTAACAAGAGATGATGGAAGACCATCCTGCACGGTGTATGTCTCCCTGACAGTCTGCATGTAGATGTCAATGTAAGCGAGACCTCCGTCGGTACCGGCCCAGCAGTACCTGTCACCCTCCGGCAGAACCGCGTTGACTTCCTTGCTTGGAAGCCCGTCTGCCCCTGTAATATCTGTAAAGGTTATGGAACTCGAATCTCCCGGTGCCCATTTCAGCCGGCAGACACCGCTGGGTTCCGTTTCCTCCAGGGTTCTGTGTCCAAACCATACAGTATTCTCATCACCCTGCTCCGCACAAAAAACTCTGTTGTTCAGAAGACCATCATTGCTGTTGAGGTGAATTGTGCTGTCTATGGTTCCATTCTGCCATGAAAGCCAGTCTACACCGTGTCCTATTGAGGAAACAAATACTCCTTCACCGGAAGGACAGATGGCATAATTCTGGTTGATATCGGTCATGTACTGACCCAGCTGCTGCCATTGCTGGTCTGCCAGAACGGAAACTCCCGCTCTGTTGCTGGAAACCCAGACGCTGCCGTCAGGCAGAATTGTGCAATCCCGGAGATCGTTTGAAGCCGGTCCGAAATCCGGAAGATTCCTCCGCCAGGTGCCATCCTCAAGCAGAAGGGCAAGCCCGGCTCCGGAAAGCCTGTTGTCCGCATATGTGTTGGCCAGTATACCGTAAAGCCTGCTCCCTTCCCATACCAGACCTGTAAGGGCATTTCCATTGAGATTGGAAGAGTACTG
>JAGGYZ010000011.1 GCA_021162285.1 Candidatus Fermentibacteraceae bacterium | reverse complement strand
CATGATAAGTACAAAATAGCCTTCCGTCAACTGTGCATTGCATTAATCCATGCTCTTCTGTGTTCTGTCTGGAGAGAACAACTTCTTTGAAGGTCTCGAACGGAAAAATCGATAGACTACAAAGAACTTTATACATTACAAGACAGTGTACTCGCAGTTGTGTTTGCTCTGGAGAACAGTTTTTATTTAACCGGTAGTACTGCCCTGCACCGGTTCACTACAATGCCAGAGAAGTTCCGCCTTTCCATCGGTGTTGGGCTCTGCGGATCCACAGACAGCATTACGATGAAATTCCCTCGGTTATGCTAAATCTCGCTTACAAAAGCTATCCTTTCTACAGACCATATGCAGGAACCCGTGGACTGGAACCGTATGTGGGTCTCACCGGCGGTGGAATTATTGTCTGGGATTCAGTCAACGAAAATGGTACTGTACTTGAATCAAAAACACAGGTGGAACCATGCTGGGTGCAGAGATAGGTACCCGTCTCAATGTGAAAGAGGATATGTTCTTTGACTTGACTTTCACAGGTGAATGGGTTCCCATCGGAGGCGAACTTACCGGTGAAGCTGAAAAAGACCTTTCAGGGATCATAATTCAGGACAGCCGAGTCTTTTAGGGCAAGGAAACAGTATACCAACGGCAATGCAAAGATTTTAACTGGTATGAAAAATACTAAAGGTGAAGGCAGGGTAGAGAAACTACCCTGCCTTACATGAATTACTGCTATCTGAATACAGAGAAAGTCTTGTTCTTAAAGTCATATCCACCATGATATGTGGGAGAAGCGAAAGACAAGGTTCCCGTACATTCGTCTACCTCAATAAATGTTCCTTCAATACTGATGGTGTGAACGTTGTTATAGGGATCAGTTGTTGAAGCATTCATTGACCAGGCTCCGGTCTCAGAACTGTAGGCATAGTTCTTGGAAATGGTCCAGGTAAAGGTGTCGGGATCATCTGTTGTGGCCACATCTATGACAACCTGAAGGTAACCTAGACTGTCAGGAGATTGAATAACAACAAAGGACATTGGCAGTTGTTGGGCTGTTTCACCAGTCCATGTCCCAGCCATGGCGGAGATAGAGGGAGCAGGAGTGGTGGGGGAATCACTACCACATGCAACAAGGAGAAGAACGAGCACCGTGCCCAAGACAAAAAAATACTTCACAATTAATCCTTCCTTCAGGGTTTGCTTAGCGTACTTGCAAAATATATAGTTGAGCGGTTTGAGTCAAGACTATTTGTCTTTCAAGAGAGAATGATACTCCAACAGTTGATATTCAATATATTTCTAGTGTCCCGAAGTTGAATAATAATACCCTGTAAAGCAAAGCTAAATAAACAGATAGAGTGATAGAACATGAGTAGCGACTTGAAACGCTTTATACGAACAGATTTGCTTCCTCATGACAGAATGGAGGAAAAATGTGTCCAGGTTAGCTAGGAGCCTGACCGAAAATACAACCTCGGCATTAGACACCACACGAACGGCTGCAAAACACGCCAATCATTGTCAAATAGCGCTGCTATTATCCTCTAATCGGCATGCTTGCCATCTCGTCCGTGAGGCGCTACTACTCAATGTCTATTCTCGGTCAAGCTCCTAGTATTCTCTAAGATGATAGCATTTAAACAAAATTACACCCAACTTGTTTATTAGCAGTCAATTGTAACGCTTAAGTTATGCATGAAATTAGTTTTGTTTACTCTCGCGTTGTTGTATTCATGGACTGAGAATGTAGATGTTGATGTTTACTGCAGAAAAAAGTTAAATGATACTATCACCTCCCGGTGAAAGGTGAAGTGCCCGACAGCCCAGCCTCTGGGTAGGTACTGTACCAATTATGATTCGTGTTATTCACATAACATGAAGATAATTTATCGGTTAAATGAATTTTTAATGCTTGCCCAGGTTGTGCGTGAGAGAGAGGTATCACCATGTCCTGTTATTACCATATCCCAGAGAACCCAGTAAAGATCAAGCCAGTAAATATCTCCACCTGAGTCAACTCCAGAAGTAAAAGTAAGATTTAGAACCTCTCCTTCCAGGATTGGAAATGTTTCTGATATTAATGTAGTATCAGATCCTTCATAGGAACCGGATCCCATAGAGCTGATTCCATCTTCTACTGAAAGAAAAATATAGGGAGAGGCCCCGGTATCAGCATTTGCAAGAATTGAAATATAGGACCATCCATCCATAACACCACCATCGTATTCATACCCGCTCATAAACTCAACTGTTATAGAATCAATACCAACAGGAAATATCATTCCACTACCAGAAAATAAACTGTAGGTAAAACCTTTTTCATCGGCTTTTACCGGTCCGTAGTGTCCACCTGTGGCATCCATTTCCCAGGAGTTTCCCATTACCCATTCTGCTCCAAGCTCTGCAAAAGGAAAATTCCATACAGTATCAGCCAGACAAACAGCAGAGAAAACGAAAAGAATAATAGTATTCTTAAACATCAAAACCCCTTTCATTTCCTCAGAATAATTCACATTACTATAAAACAGAACAATATCGACAATGCGAAGTGATTGATTTACTGCTGAGAAAGATCCGAAAAGGAATACTGAATAATTACTGGGGAGAGGTTGTATACTGCAAACCACCCAATGGTCTATCTGGGTGTAAGAAACTCGTGAGTGGAAAGAATCAAGAGGAAAAAAGCGGCAAAATTCGTAATTATGAGATCAGATACAAAACAAGTAATGAATGTGGGATACACGATAAGTACAAAATAGCCTGTCGCCAACTGTAGCGTGTTCTAATCCCTGCATTTCCCTGGCTGCTGTCCGATGCGAAAAGGTGCTATAGTGTATTTAGAAGGCGTACCCTACACCCAGCTGAACAAACGGGATAAAACGGGAGTCCTCGTCGTTAAAGAAATACCCGCCGCCGCCTGCTGCTCTGAAAATAAATCCGCCATTCGAGGTGTAGCGGTAACCTCCTGTGGCTGACAGGTATTCAGCCCCTTTTGTACCTCCGGACAGTATGCTTTCAAACATATCGTCCAGCGGACCATCATCTTCCTCATCACTTTCATTTGCAGGTACATATCCTATACTTCCAGTGAGCTCAAGGGAACTAACCATTCTTGTGTAGCTTAACCTGTACTCCAGCCACATAAGAAAGGTACCAGGCCTATATTCCCAGCTTGTTGCTTTCGTCAAAGGAATACTCATAGGTCAATTCAGGCAGCAGTAAACCAGGGATCCCGGCAGAGAGAGTAAAGGCATGCCTGTTAAAATCCTCTGCAACAACAATGACGGACAGAGTCAGAAGTATCACTACAGCAATTTTCATTCTGTTCCCCTTTCAGTGAACAAATCCGTGAATAACTCCATGACACCTGGAAGCAGTTCCAATAAGATACCTGCCTTTCTGTTTTCTGACCTCGCCAAGCAGAGCCGACAGCTGCCGGGCAGTAACCGCCCCCACCCCCGGCAGAAGCTGGGCTGAGCGGACAACAATTGTTCTGTAAGCTTTAAGACCGTTTTTCTGCAGTGTATTGAAAAGAGGTTCTTTCCTCTTCTTCCCTGTTACAGAACACACGCCCTCAGGTTCCATGCAGTCCGCAGGGCACACAAAGTCACTGAGAGAACTGTAAATACATCCGTCTCTTCCGGTTACTGCCCCCGGTAAAAATTCCATTAGTCTTATAGGTACCGGGATAGAAAATCCGAAATAACTCAACACCCATTTGAACGCGACATGAACAGGTATGCACGGGACGATCAGACTGTCCGGAGAAAGACTTCTGAAATTGTCCTTAAGAAATTTAATTGCATCGGTTCCAGGCTGGTGTTCTCCGGGAATGCTGGCAGGAATCTCCGGCTGACTGTCAATCAGCTTTATCTGACACGAAGGCCATCGCCTGTTTATCTTGAATGCGGCGGAGCTGCCGAACTTTCCGGCTCCCAGTATAAATGCCTTTTCCGGTTTTGCAGGTAATCTGTCTGCTACAAGCATAGGCAATAGTTACCCCTCTACACTAAACCCCTTATAAGCACAAAATATACAATCAATACGACTGCCAGCAAGTAACCGAACCAGCCCACTTCTTTTCCTCTGCCGGATACAAGCTTGATTACAGGGTAGCTGATAAAGCCCAGAGCAAGGCCATCACCAATTGAACAGGTGAACGGTATGCCAACTATGACAAGAAAAGCCGGAATGGTTTCAGTGTAGTCGTTCCACTTCATTTTCGTAAGGTTCTGAAGCATCATCGCCCCCACAACAACCAGTGCAGGTGCGGTAATCGGAGGGTAACTTCCCACCATGGAGAAAACCGGGGCAAAGAACAGCGCACTCAGGAACAGAACAGCCACGGTAAGTGCCGTAAGCCCCGTTCTTCCCCCCTGCTCAATACCAACGGTGCTTTCAATAAAGCTCGTTACGGTGCTGGTTCCAAGGGCAGCTCCGGTAACAGTTCCCAGAGCATCAGACATCATAGCCTTCTCCACCCTGGGAAGACGGTTATCTTTTATGAATCCCGCCCTTTCACTTACTCCAACAAGTGTTCCCATGGTGTCAAAAACATCCATAACAAGAAAAACAAGAATAACCGGAAGCATGGTAAGGTTGAGAGCTCCAACAATATTCATTTTCAGAAATGTGTGGGAAATATCCGGAGGTGCGGAAACAATCCGGCTGGATGGAGAAAAAAGAGTAAACAGTTTTGAATCACCGTATGCCGACTGGCTGAGAACATTGTAAAGAAGGAAAGTGAAGAGCGTTGAACCCACTATGCCCCAGAAAACAGCACCCTTTACTTTTCTGGCCATGAGAGAAGCGGTAACAACGATTCCAAAAAAGAATACCCAGATATCCGGTGACGAAAAATCCGTGTTCATCTTCAGGAAAGCCCCTGGGGCATTAAGCACAAGACCGGAGTTCTGAAAACCAATAAACGCAATGAAGAGACCTATGCCGGCAGCTACTCCAGTTTTCATCTGCATGCTGATCGAGTTCATTATTCTTTCTCTCACACCAAAAACTGAGAGCAGAACAAACAGAACTCCCGAAATAAATACTGCTCCCAGTGCAACCTGCCAGGCCTGGGTTTCCCCGGATTGAACAGATGCCAGACCCGCGGCAGCTGGAATTGCAGACAGTACAAAAAAGAAATTTTCTCCCATTCCCGGTGCCTGCGCAATAGGATACTTCGCGTACAGAGCCATGATAGCTGTTGCCAGCGCAGCAGCAATACATGTTGCTGTAAGTACTGACCCCGGGTCCATCCCGGTATCCATACCCATCAGAGAACCGGACAGAACAGCTGGCTGAAGAAAGATTATGTAAGACATAGTAAGGAAAATGGTCAGGCCGGCAACAAGCTCTGTACGAACAGTTGTCCCGGCTTCTTTCAGTTGAAATAATTCATCAAGCATGTTCCCCTCCAATACATTGTATCAGTAGAGATCGGTTGTTCTCTTCCATCTGCGGTGTGACCACCAATACAGTTCAGGGTGTTCTCTTACCATTTCTTCAAGGACCCCTGTGTATCTCTGAGTAAGTTCAATCTCAGCTTCATGTTTCGGAAGACTGGTATCGGGCATAAGGAATTCCTTCACCACAAACCTCTGGTATGGCCCCTTTTCCCTTACCATGAACCCGCAGGTAATGGGCATGTTCAGTTTCACACTGAACGCCGCTGCACCACGTGGTGTACTTGCAGGTTTTCCAAAGAAATTCACAACAAGACCGTTTTTGCCTGCACTCTGATCACTGAGCCAGCAGACAATCCCACCCTTCCGGGCTATTTTTATGATACCGCGCATGGAGACATCCCTTGTAAGCAGTACAGCACCACTGGAAGACCTCAGTCTGTTGATGTATTTATCTATCAAACTGTTGCGCTGTCTGCCAACGAGAAAACTTACATCCTTGCCAAGAAAAGCGTTTGACACCCCGTAGTACT